>NZ_CP036313.1:1107500-1407500 GCF_004319545.1 Desulfobacter hydrogenophilus
GGGCTCTCAAAAAAAGAGACCATGGACGGATCCGCATCAATTCGGTTCATACGGTTCAGCCAATTTTGGAGCGTCGTACGGGGAACACCGTTATCTTTAGCAAACTCCCGCTGGCTGAGTTTTTCTTTGTGGGTTTGAAAATCAATAATTTTCATGGAGACGTCGTCTCTATCCCACCTCTTTTTCAGATTTGCTTTTTGAGAAGACTCAGAGTATGTAATGGTCATGCTCGGTCTGTTGTTCCTTTATTTAGAATAGTTTTTGTTGGCGCAATATCTATTCTCAGACCGGGCTATTTTTGTCTATCTATTTTTCTCATAAATTTATTTTCTTTTGCTACCCCGTGGCCCATCTTATGATCAAGCCCTACCCGGACAAATGGGTATAAACGGTTCTCTACAGATTTTCTTTACAACAAGCTGTATTTGTATAGAATTCCAACTTACGCAAAGTGGAAAAGGGCGCAAGCCTTACAATGAAGAACACCGGAAAGCCATGTACGGGAGAACCGTATGCACGGTTTGATGAGGGAGCACTGAGGGTGCAAGGTATTTGGAACACGTAGTAGCCGCGTGCGGCAAGGCGTCTCGAATATATAAAGGGCCAAAAAAACCGGCTAAATCAGTGCTCTACTCTACCCCGAATTCAAGGGACTGATTTACAATGTTTCCTACGGGGTGTTGGGGGTGGCGTATGCCCTGGCCTTAAAGGTTCATCGCACGGCTCTTGAATCTGTTTCCATGGGGGCGGTGGATTCCGTTGTCATGGAAAACCAGGTATTCATGGACGTGTTTGCCTGTTTTCCCCTGGTGTTCATGGCAGGGTTGACGGTCATGGTGTTTTTTTCGTTTCTGACCTTTAAAAAGGAATCTTCTTAAAACGATCCTCTTCTCAATCCCTTTCTTTCACGACGATCCCTTGACATAAATCATACCAAGTAGTATGTTTTTTCGAAATTATACGGGCCATGGAATTGTTGGTGGGAATAGAGGTAAACCGCCCATGAAAAAAATAGAGTTAAAGAAAAAGTTAAAGTTAAACAGCATCGTTAAAGCCGCGCAAGCGTTGTTTCAATCCAATGGCTTCATCGGTACCAGTATGGATAAAATTGCCGACAAGGCCGGTGTCACCAAACAAACGGTATACCGGTATTTCGATTCGAAGGAGGCCCTTTTCAAGGCGGCTCTGGACCTGAATCGCCTGGAGGCGACCACCCATGATTTCCAGGAGGCACTGAACCTGGAAGATCCCACAGAGGCCTTGGAAACCTTTGCAACCGGATTCATTGAAAGACATTTGTCCAAAGAGCATCTGGCAAACATCCGTTTGCTGGTATCCGAGGGCCCCATGGTGCCTGAAATAACCCGCGTCTTTTATGCCATGGGTCCCCGACGGATGAGAACCCGCCTTTCACAATTTTTAAAGGACAGATTTAACATAGAAGACGCCGAATACGAGATTGGCGTTTTTCTCGACATTCTTCTTTCCCTGCGCATGCCTGTACTTACCGGCCTGCATGCGCCTCCGTCCCGGGAAAGTCTCCGGCGGCATGCTGCCAAAGCCGTCAAGGTTCTCATGAAATTACTCGATTTATAACGGTTGCAGACTGTCCCTGGTTTCCCACGGCCAGGGTTGGGTCCACATTAAATATGGAAATTTGGTCCTTCAAGTTTATTTAAAAATTTCATACAAAATAAAGGGAGGTAACCATGATAACCCAAAAACGACCACTGAAATGTGAAGAATGTGGCGCAGTCATTCCTGAAAACGATGAAAGGGAATTCAAAGGCAGGTGATCTGCGAGGATTGCTACATGACCGTACTTTCTCCGTTGAAGGTATGCGATCCATGGGCTGCATGCTGCGCCAAGTCCTTTTCGGATAAACCCGGTTCCCAGCCGGATTTAACCCCGGTGCAGACACGGATCCTGCAGGTTTTAAAAGAAACCGGTGGCCTTGAACGCCAGGAACTTGCGGAACGGCTTAAGCTTTCCGAGGAGGAGTTGAAACGAGATTTTGCAACACTCCGTCACATGGAAAAAGTAAGGGCTGAAAAAAAGGACGGATGTATAATACTCAGCCTATCGTAAATACTTTGAACAGGATCGATATGAATTTATTTCCATTGCAAAACCAAACGGTCTGGAAAGATCTGTGGCAGAAAGAGTTAAAGAATGATCCGGAAACAAAGGAAAGCCAGGATCATATTAAAAAATGGGACCAGCGTGCCCCGAGCTTTGACAAAAGAACCGTCAGCCCGGAGGCTGTTTTACGAAAAGAGCGCATCTTTTCCATGCTGGAGAACGCGGGTGCGCTTCAGGCCGGAAACCGCATCCTTGATATCGGGTCAGGACCGGGCAACTGGGCCATTCCCATGGTGGAAATGGGGGCGGAAGTGGTGGCTGTTGAGCCTTCCGGCGGCATGGTGAAAATACTAAGGGAGAAAATGGCTGCCAGGGGCATTCATTCCGATCAACTCCGCATTGATCAGAGAGCATGGCAGGATGTGGATGTGGAAAAAGAGGGACTGTCCGGCCAGTTTGATCTGGTTTTTGCTTCCATGAGTCCGGGGGTTCGGGATCCGGAAACATTGAACAAGGCCATGAAGGCCTCCCGTAAATTCTGCTATTTAAGCACTTTTTCAGGTGGGGGGTGGCGGAGCTGTTACAATAATCTGTGGCAGAACATTACCGGACAGGTGCTTGAATCATCCTCGTGGGATTTTATCTATCCCTTCAGCTATGTTTACGCCCTGGGGTACCGCCCCCAGATCGATTTCAATGTCTGGACCCATGACCGGGATGAAACCATTGATGAAGCAGTCGAAAACATCAGCTTTTTTGTCCAGGGGGCTGTGGATGTCACTCCGGAAATCCGGGAAAAGTTGAAGGCCCATGTCACAAGCCAGGCCGTGGATGGCATTTTCCATCAGAAACAGACCATTTGCCAGGGGGTAATGCTGTGGCAGATCGCCTGACCCGGGGCCATGGCCGGTCCATCTGAAACAATCGTCTGGCATTTTGGCATTCAGGTTGGCTTTCAATGGTAAAGTTAAGGGATGGACCCCAGGGGTGGCTGTCCCCTGGGGTCCTTATCCATTCCCTTTAAGCGCTTTAGCCACAAAGGTTTCATACGCTTTTTTTTCCTCCAGAGTCACTTCTTCCAGAACCAGGGCCCTTCCCGGGCAGGTGGCCACGCATGGCGGATCCGTGCCTGCCAGGGCCTGACCGACACAGAGATCGCATTTTTGCATCACCTGATCCTCTCCGAACTGGGGCACACCAAAAGGACACGCTTCGGCGCAGGCCCTGCATCCGATACAGAGGGTCGTATCCACCCGTACCCGGCCGTCCTCCGCCTGTTTTAAAATGGCCTCCACCGGGCATACCTCTGCACAGGCCGGATCGCTGCAGTGCAGGCAGGAGAGGGAAAGACCATGGCTTTTTACCCCGGGGTAGCTGCCTTCCCATAGATTGATCACCCTGCGGTACTGGACACCATAGGGCAGACCACGCCACATCTTGCAGGCGGTTTCACACCCGTGGCACTGGATGCACCTTTCAGGATAAAATTTGATCATGTATTCCCGTGTCAAATCGTTCATTTCGTCCTCCTGCATTTTTCCACCTCAACCAGCGTCTGACTGGTCATGGCCGTCACCATGGGATCATAGGCTTTTTCAGGGTCCACACTGTACATGATATTGACGTTGGCGCCACCATCGGTCAGCGGATAATCCGCCATTTTAAGCTCCTCGCATCCCTGCCACCAGCCGTGGAGAAGCATCACCGTATCCGGACGGATGCCCGGGTACAGTTGTGCCCTGACCCTGAGCCATCCATGGGGCGAGGTGACTTTGATCCAGTCCCCGTCCTTGATGTCTCTGGTACCGGCAGTGTCCGGGTGGATGTGTAGCATAGGGTCGGGCTCGAGTTCGCGCAGGAAGGGTACGTTCCGCTGCCAGGATGCGCTGAAGTTTTTGGATGTATGATAATCGGAAAAAATCAGCGGATAGGTTCGGGTAAGATCCGGCGTGGCCGTAATGCCTTCCGGCGGTTCCCGCCATTCGGGCATGGGTGGATAGCCGGCCTGTTCAAAGGTGGTGTTGTAGAGAGCCACCTTGCCCTGGGGTAAAAAGGGACCCTTATCCAGCCGGGTGCTGGGACGCTGGAACACCCGGTCGAATTTTTCGTATTCATGCCTGGCAGAAGAAAACGCCAGGCCGACTGGGTGCTGCCGCAGCCCTGCCATATCCACACCCAAAGGTGCCAGTTGCTCATCCATGCAGGCCGTGATGTCCCCCTGCCAGAAGTCGTCACCATAGTCCATGGCCTTACCCAGATCCAGGAAAAATTCGAACATGGATTTGTACGGTCCCAACGGGTTGATGACCCGATTGGTGGACATGAGCCAGTTAGGGCCATATTGAAAGGGATGGTCGGTCTCATATCCGGTGGCCACGGGCATAACAATATCGGCCCAGGGGATTTCCGGGGTACGGGCCACATCCAGCACCACAAAAAAATCGAGTCGTTCAAGTGCTGCCAGAACGTTACGGGTTCCCCGGGTGCTGGCCAGGGGCTGGGTTCCCGGAGCAATGATGCCCCGGACCGGGTAGGGGGTTTGGGTCAGCACGCTTTCCCATATCCGGTAGTAGGCCGAAGTCGGACCTTCCAGAAAGGGCTGGAAATATTTGGGGAACTCCGGGGCGACCAACTTATCCACAAGCTCTCGGGTAAACCTGTGCTTGAGGGTAATGTCCCCGGGGGCCTTGGGGGGCGGCAGTTTCAACAGGTTGGTTCCGGGCCGGTCAAGGTGCCCTGTGACGGCCATGAGCATGGCGATGGCCCGGACGGCATCTCCGGCCGAAGGGGCGTGTTCCAGGCCGTTGCCCACGTCGATGGCGGCCCTGGGACAGGTAGCATAGGCCCTGGCGACTCCTTTGATCTGGGTTGCGGGTACGCCTGTGATGATTTGTGCCCATTCGGGGGAATATTGCCGGACGTGCGCCTTTAGGGACTCAAAGCCGTAGCACCAACGGGCAACAAAATCATGGTCGATCAGGTCCTCTTTGAGCACCACATGCAGCATGGCCAGGGCCAGGGCCGCATCTGTGCCCGGCCTGACAGGTACCCAGGTATCGGCCATGCCTGCATCCGGTTCCACGGATGGCTTGATGGCAATGATGTGCGCCCCCCGTTGGGTGGCCTCCAGAAAAGCCCTTGCCGCAGAGGACACCGGGCCCGAGTAGATGGGCTGCCGCCCCCAGTAGATAATGAGATCGCTGTTGGCGGTGTCCGGCAGGGGCCAGTCCGCCACCGTGTACATGAAGGCAAAAACGCGTTGTAGCACGCAGATGCCGCTGTGCCCATAGTTGGGGGTTCCGTGAACAACGGCAAACCGTTGCAGGTATTCGCTGTAGGAGCGTTTGGCCGGGGAAAGGATGGCCAGGGACTCGGGACCGTATTCTCGCTTCTGGCCCAGCAGAACCTCGGCGATATGGGCGATGGCCTCATCCCAGCTGATTTTTTCGAATTTACCCTCTCCTTTTCTGCCGATACGCCGCAGGGGATGGGTCAGCCGATCCCGGGAATAGACCCACTGGGGTGCCGTATGGGCCTTGGCACAAAGAGCGCCCCTGTTGTTTGGGCATTCGTCCATGCCGGCCACACGGAGGAATTTTCCGTTTTTGCTGAAGGCGTAGATACCGCATCCCCCACCCGGCCCGCCGGGACCGCACATGCCGCACACCGTGGGGACAACTTCTTCTCCTCTGACTTCTGCCACTTTAATGGCCTGTTCATAATTCATGGATCATATTTCCCTTTATTTATGCTGGTGAACCCGGGGGGTTTTTACCATCTGGGCAAACAGCAGTGAAATAAGCGCCAATCCCGCTGAAACAAAAAACGGGATGCGCCAGTTGATGGTCCACAGAAAACCGCCCACTACCGGCAGGATAACAGCGGTCAGGTGGTTGATGGTAAAAGCAACCGACATGGACGGAGCAATATCTTTTGGATCGGCCTGTTTCCTGAAAAAGGAATTGATGGCAATCATGAAACTGAAAAACAAGTTGTCTGCCAAGTACATCCCTGTGGCAAAATACTGGTTTTCCACCAGTGCGTAACCCAGGAACACCAGGAACAGTCCCGTATATTCAACGGTCAGCATGGTGCGCTCACCATAACGATTAATGGCCCTTCCAACGACAGGGCTTAAAAAATAGGTGATGATATTGTTCACCACAAACAGGGTGGAAATGTAGGCGACTGAAAAATGGTATTTTTGTACCAGAAGAAAAACCGAGAACACCATAAAAATCTGCCGCCGCGCACCGCTTAGCAGGTTAAGCACATAAAAGAGCCAGTATTTTTTCCTCAAAATCAATTTCTTGTGCTGCACCGGAAGGGCTTTGTCCACCGGTTTTCTTGTATAAGAATAAAGACCGATCAGGATGACAACCGACCCGATAATAAAGAATATCTTCTGTATGGACAGATAGTCGGAAATGACCCATATAAATATTCCAACGGTAATATTTGACAGTGCTGTATAGCTTTTCAGCCTTGCCAGAACAATGGGAACCCTTTCGCCGGCAAAATATTGCAGGGTAAGGGACTGATTACAGGTTTCAAAATAATGATACCCCGTGGACAGAATCAGGGTCGTTACCAGCAACCCGCCAAAGGAGGGGAACAATCCTGCCATCATGTCGCCAAGGCCCAGCAAAAGAACTGCCAATGCAGCAAAGCGGTGTTCGGCAACGATCAACAGGATAAACACGGCAAAGAAGGTCAGGAAACCTGGGATTTCCTTTACCGACTGGATGGCTCCGACCTGAATGGAATTAAGCCCAATGGTGTCAACGGCAAAATTATTAAATAAGGTTTGCCATCCCTGGAAGCCAAATGCCGATGCCATGACCAGCATTACCAGGTATAAATACATTGGGTTGTCTTTGTAATTTTTAAATTGGTTCATAATTTACACGTATTACCTTTTTTGTCCTTAAATAAAAATCACTACCGCCATTGAGATGGGCAACAAATTGTGGTTCATCGTTTTGATCCATTCCATTAATTATCATACTGTAAAGCATGACAATACTCGGTATTGTCTGTTTGTCAAGAAAATCATACTCAGCGGTATTGTTTTTTGCAAAAAATGAGAAAAACCCAGCCATACCTCGCTGGGTCAACCCAAGGAGAAGGTGTTGCCGGTATTCCTTGCAACGTTCAGATGCAAAACGTATTGAAATGACATTGGGTTGTGTACTTGGACCTTTACCGGCAACTATCTGCTTAAAACCCGGCATAAAACTATATTTTATGGCGTGGTTATTCATCACTTTTTCAACTGTTTCCATCCAGACTGGTTCAAGATCTGCTTCTTCATAGCATTGTTCTGCCTGTTCAAAGTTGGATAGAGCAGCAGTGTGATAGCTGAGCTTAATGGTGCAGTATTGATAACTTCAAGAATACGAGGATGCCATTCTATACGTTGTTGTTTCGGAATATACCTTATCAGCTCTTTGTGGGAAAATTCATCAGGGTGTTTTAAAAAATTTTGCCATGCATCCTCCTGTGCTTCCTCAAATCACCCAAGTTTAGTTAGGATATCACGCTTCATGGTATCCAGGTGATAGCTTGAACCTCGGTACAACCGCCCATCTTTCTGAATTTTTAGCCCTTTTTCTACCCATTCCAAAGCCTTTGCCGGTTTTCGGTACGATAAAAGTAAACCTGCAATAATCTCGCAATCTTTCGGTAATAGTTCGGTTTCCTCACAGATAAAAACATATAAGTTTAAATCACGTCCGGCAGCATAAATGGTTTTTAATGTTTCCCCCAATTGTCGTTGATCACATCATCCTTTATAAATATCCAGTTTTCACACGGGTTGAAAGATAATCCGATTTGACATGTAACATCACCGGAGGTATCAAACTGTTCCATTGGGCTAAACTTTTTCGGAAACCCAATGAGTTGACAGCACTTCTATGTACAGGCCTATATTTTTCCAGGCTTTTTGAAGAAATGATGCATGATCGATAAAAATGATATCAGATAAAGGGGTGATTCCTTTAATGCTTCTTCTGTGCGGCTTGAAATAGAATCGATTTGATTTTCATTCAAAACTTGAATGAACCCCGCATTGGGATTCGACCCTTTTAATCGTTCATGGTTGCCCCCTGTGTCAGGGCAGATGAAATTTGTCGAGCTCCCTGTGAGCTTCTCGGAATAAAGTGTCCCTTTTATCCTATACAATGTATTTTCCACCCTTCGTCTCATGGTGGTCTCCAGGTTCAGCCTGAAGATTCCGGATCAGTTTTCCCAGGACACTCTGACAAAAGTCCTGCAAGTTCTAAAGGTGCTGTAATATTTTTGCCTTCGGACAATATCAAGGCTTACCTGTCTCTGGGGTATACGGACATGCGCAAATCCATTAACGGATTGTTCATTCTGGTCAGTGAGCATATGGAGTTGAACCCTTTCTCCGGTAACCTGTTCGTCTTCTGCAATCGCAGGCAGAATATGATAAAGGTGCTGTATTGGGACAAAAACGGCTTCTGCTTATGGCATAAGAGGCTGGAGAAGCATTTTTTCAAATGGGCAACGTCGCAAAGGGAAATTATAATGATTGGAAAACGGGAACTTTCTTGGTTGATGGACGGACTTTTCATCCACCAGGCCGAGGCTCATAAACCGCTGCAATATTCCGTACTTTATTAAGATTTTAGTATATTTTTTTGTCATCTTGGTTCAGCGGGGAAATTTCTTTTTAAATTGCTTTGTGACCATTAGTTTGGTATTTTTTTGAATACGTAACGCCTCTGTTTTTGTGGTTGTTTTTTTTGATTCAAGCCTTAGAAAATATACACTTAAACAGAGGCTTTTTAAATATGTAACCACCTTATATTTAAATTAATTAGCTCTATTTTGTGCTGTCGATTTCAACCCCCCTTATGTAAAGGTGTTATTTTTAAAAATATCGAAATTGTTAATGATTTCATGGCAAAGACAAAAACATCTACGGGGTTGAAGATTTTTACGTCTATTCTTGATAAAAATTTTGAAACTGGTCGTAAAGTAGCGGACGGTTTTAAAAAAAATATGAGAATTCAGTTTGATGAATATTTGCCGCAATGGAACTATGTTGCTGTTCCTATGACAATTAAAATTAAGAATGCAGATTAAATCTGCGTTCTTAATGTAAAGGAGTATGAAAAAGCACAGATGACAGGATTATATAAAAAAACGGTGATAGGGATACTGGTACTGCTTTTGGGAAACCAAGCCTTTGCCGGAGACTTTAATATCGACGAGGATAGGAACAAAGGCATCATCAGATTCGAAATTGATAACGACACGGTCTGGGATATGGACAGCAATTTTACCAACGGATGGAGCATTCAATACCATACCCCCCTATATAAAGGATGGGGTGATGTTAATGCCCCCGGCCTTGTCAAATGGGTGGGCCAGCACATTCCAGGTCTTGACCTAAAAGAGAGTTTCGTCCGGAACGGCTACGGCCTGGGACAGAATATGATCACTCCCGGAGATCTTCGGGTGGCGGTTCCCCAGGACGGGGACCTGCCCTATGCCGGCACCCTGACGCTGAGCAGCAATTGGCAGAATTTCACCTGTGACAACGCCCGAACCTTCCAGTTTACCGTTGGACTTCTGGGGAAAGAAACCGGGGCAGAAAATCTGCAAAAATTTGTCCATAATGACCTGGATATTGCCGATGACCCCAAAGGATGGGATACCCAGAGAAAAACAGAGCCCATCCTTAATATAGGTTACCTGTACACCCGCCGCCTGGCCTACTTTGGTCAGTATACAGACAACTGGGCTGGCCAGCTGGACATGGATGCAAATGCCTCTTTGGGCAACCTTTACACCAGTACGGAAATGGGTGCAAGCTTTCGATTTGGATGGAATATGCCCCAGGGATTTGCCTCGACACCGGCCCCTCCGGGGGTGGGTGTTTTCCAGGCTGCCTATCTGCCGAAACCGGCCGGGGCATCCCCCCACGGGTTCGAAGTAGTGCTGGGGGGCTCCGTAACGGCCCTCCTCTATTCCGTCCTCTATGACGGGAGTATTCTCACCAGTGACGATAGGGATGTTGAACGGGAAAATTTCATAATTTCGGGTATCCTGGGGGTGAATTACCATTACTATGAACGATTTTCCATCCATCTTTATTTTGCTGCGTCAACGGATCTTATAAAAGAAGAAAAATTACCGGCTCCCCTGCCGGGCCGGGAAAAGACCCACGGAGATTTGTCATACGGGGCCTTTATGATCGATTTTTACTTTTAAAGGCCAGGTTTAAAATTGAATAGATCAGAAAAGATAATGAAATCATTTTAAAGAGCATATACAGATCGGCCCTTTCTGAAGAGGCAATTATGATTGCCTTTGATGCTCCGGCTTTGAGGTTTTTGTATTCTTCCCCTTGAACTGTTAGATTTCTATCTGTTTACCAAGTCTCATTTTAAACAATTGACATTTGTGGTGTATTAAAATTGTATTTGTTTACGGTAAAATCGGTTATTTTCAAAGAAAAAGGGATAAATGAAAACATATCTTATCTGTTTTTGTATTCTATTGCTTGCGTTGTTATTCTGGTACGGATATGTTTTGTTGAAACCCATGCCCGGTGCTTTTGTCCGCTATCTTGCCTGGACCATTACACCTGCCGCCACTGTATTGCGGGGAAGTACCAATACCGGGGATGCAACCATCCATTATGTCAGCTACGGCAGTGGTCCGGCAGTATTGCTCTTGCATGGAGGATTGAGCAACCGTCTAATCTGGTTTTCCCAGATTCCCTGGCTGGTAGCAGCAGGGCGGCAGGTGGTGCTGCCGGACACTCGAGGTCACGGAGATTCCGGACTTGGCTCTCAAGAATTGAACTATCGATTGCTCGCATCAGATGCGATCCATGTTCTGGACAAACTCAACATCCAGCAGGCCGATATCATTGGCTGGAGCGATGGCGGAAATACAGCATTGCAAATGGGACATTACTGGCCGCAACGGGTTAAGAAAATGGTTGTTATTAGCGCGAATTTTAATCCTTTGGGCCTTATTCCCGACGCGCTGGGCGAAACGCACACACAATCCAGCGGATTGGAATACTGGTTCAAAAGCTGGTGGACCGGTGCCGGAAGACGCCTGGCTATTCTGGAAAAACGTATTAAGAGAATGTGGCTTACCCGTCCAATGATAACGCCGGTTGAGTTAAAAGGGATTGTCCTCCCAACCCTGGTGATTATCGGCGAACATGACATCATCTCAATCGGACATGCAAAGCAGATGGCCGAACTTTTGCCGCACGGCGTCCTGGAGGTCATCCCAGGCGGCCATTCTACACCTGTAACCCATTCGGTTCAGCTAAATGAAGCGATTGCCAATTTTTTTGGAATTCATGGGCCGGCCCAATGAATTAATTATTGTCTAACGAACTTAGGACCGCAGATTAAATAAGTTGGGCAGAAATAACGCCGAATTTTGGTTCATCTACAAGGCCGCATTAAAGATTGAATAGCAGGCCTATTTGGGCTTTGATGCAACGAAGTAGATGGGCCAAAAGGCAAGCTATTTCGTTGAAGTTATTTCATCTGCGGTCCTTAGGACCGCAGATTTGATGTCGAATCAGCAAAGGATGGTATTGCATGATTGAAAAAATTCTTCACCGGATAAAACCCTATATCGGCTTTGTGCTGTTCATTGTGGCAATCCTTATCGTCCACCATGAACTCAAGGTGCACAGCATTGAAGAAATTGCAGCCGATCTTGCGCAGGTTCCCATGTCCGTCATTCTGCTGGGCGTCCTGCTGACGGGAATCAATTACCTGTGTTTGACAGGGTATGATTTTATGGCCCTGCGTTACCTGGGCAGGACCGTGCGGCCCAGGAACGTAATCATGGCATCTCTGATCAGTTTTTCCATCAGCAACAATACCGGCCAAGCTCTGATCAGCGGGTCGTCCATGCGATATCGTTTCTACAGTCTCTGGAACCTTTCCGGCATGGACATCATCAAGCTCTCCCTTTTTATCAGCCTGATGTATGTGCTGGGCGCTGCAACGCTTTTTGGCATCACCACGGTGACCTCCCCTGGGCTGATGGCGGCGTCACTGCCCCTGGCCCACACGGTCCAATGGCTTGCCTGGTTCTTCCTGGCAGCCCTGGCAGTCTACTGGTGCATCATCTTGTTTCGTAAAAAACCATTCATCATCAGGGGCATGGAACTTTTTCTGCCGGGACCCGGTCTTACACTGGCCCAGACACTCATTGCCATGATGGATATTGTTTTAAGTTCATTTGTTTTATATCTATTTCTTCACGTTCATGCGGACATTTCGTTTCACTCTTTTCTTGCTGTTTATATTGCCGCCCAGATTCTGGGACTGTTCAGTCAGGTCCCCGGGGGCCTCGGCGTATTTGAAGGGGCGTTTCTCTATCTTCTGGGGAATGACATCCCTGCATCATCTGTTTTTGCGGCTCTGCTCGTGTTTCGGCTTGTCTATTATTTTGTTCCTCTTGTACTCTCCGGAGCAGGGTTGCTCACCTATGAACTTTTGCAGCATCGTACCTTGGTCAAAGAAAATGCCCAGGCAACCCTCGGGTATCTTTCCCGGGGGATTCCCCATATTTTTTCGATCCTGCTGGTTCTGGCTGGCGGATTGTTACTGGTTTCCGGGTCAACCCCAACTGATCGCGGTGCATTGAAATGGCTGTATAAGACATTGCCACTATCGGTGATGGAGGCCTCCCATCTGATCGGCAGCATTGTTGGCCTTCTGCTGTTGTTCATGGCCCGGGCAGTGCGGCTGCGCATTGATGCGGCCTATTTTGGCATCCTTGTGCTGCTGGTCACAGGCGCCGTCTCCTCCCTGCTCAAAGGTTTTGACTGGCAGGAGGCCCTGGTGCTGGGAATATTTTTGATTCTATTTCTGCCGTCCCGGCGATTTTTCTATCGAAAATCCTCATTGTTCACCATGCCCTTTTCCTGGTCATGGCTCGGGTTTGTGGGTGTTGTTATTATGGGCACCACATGGATCGGATTGTTTTCCTACAAGCATGTTGAATATACCAATGACCTTTGGTGGCGGTTTGCCTATAATGGCGATGCACCCAGATTTTTAAGATCTTCACTTATCCTTGCCGTTATGGTGCTGTCGTTTTGTGTTTACCGCCTGATGCGGGTACGGCCCCAAAAGGCTCACCTGCCGACCCAGGAGGAAATTGATGAGCTGGAACCCATTGTTCACAATGCCCGGGATACCCAGAGCCACCTTGCCCTGATCGGGGATAAGACCATTTTGTGGGGTCAGAACCGGGAATCCTTTTTGATGTACGGCACAACGCCAAAGTTCTGGATTGCCATGGGAGACCCTGTGGGGAAACCGGAATCCCACGATTCACTGGTGTGGCAGTTCCGGGAGACAGCAGATAAAAACGGTGCCAGGATTGCCTTTTACCAGATCTCCAAAGGGAACCTGCCCCTGTATCTTGATCTTGGACTGGTGCTGATCAAGCTGGGAGAGGAGGCCCGGGTTTCACTGACGGATTTTGATCTTAAAGGCGGAAAACGCTCAGGGCTGCGCAACACAAATAACAAATTCTCCAAACTGAACCTGGAATTTCGTATTCTGGAACGTGATCAGGTAAAAGCAGATATCCAGGGACTGCATCAGGTTTCAGACGCCTGGCTGAAAACCCGGAAGGCAGATGAGAAAGGCTTCTCCCTTGGATTCTTTTCAGAAACCTACCTTTGCCGGAGCCGATGTGCAGTGGTCATGCAGGGAGAAACCATTCTTGCCTTTGCCAATTTGTGGGAAACCGACAGCAAAGAAGAGATCTCCATTGATCTGATGCGGTATACACCAGAGGCCCCGGGGGGTATCATGGAATACCTGTTCATTCAGCTCATGCTGTGGGGGAAAAGCCAGGGGTATCACTGGTTCAATCTTGGCATGTCCCCCTTGTACGGACTTGAGAAGCACCCACTGGCACCGCTGTGGCACAAGGTGGGGAATGCGGTCTTTAAATATGGCGATAATTTCTATAATTTTGAAGGACTGCATGCATACAAGGAAAAATTTGATCCGGTCTGGCAACCGCGTTACCTTGCCACCCCTGCCCTGGCTGCACCCGCTGTTCTATTGAGTGTTACCGGAATGATAGCGGGCAGTTGGAAAGGTATTTTTACCAAATAAGGACCGCAGATTAAATAAGTTGGGCAGAAATAACGCCGAATTTTGGTTCATCTACAAGGCGCATTAAAGGTTAAATAGCAGGCCTATTGGACCTTTGATGCAACGAAGTAGATGGACCAAAAGGCAAGCTATTTCGTTCAAGTTATTTAATCTGCGGTCCTAACAGCCATGGGCTGACCTGGTCTATCAATACCGAGGCTCAACCCACACCAAAGCATGAAAGTAATTCAGTAACCTATTGGAACTTTCATATAAAAAAAACAATCAGACAATAAAAAAAGATGGTCTAGATAAAGATGGTTTCTACGTTAGACTAAAAAAGGTTACGCTTATGTTTGACTGGTTTGCTGATCGACGCAGAAAAAAACTGATCCAGACACCTTTTCCCGCCTCATGGGAAACTATTGTCCGCAGTAATGTGGCCCATTTCTGTATGCTGGAGAATGCCCAGCAGGATCACCTTCGTGACTTGGTAAAGGTCTTTGTCGCCGAGAAAAATTGGGTTGGCGCAGGCGGACTGGAACTTACAGATGAGATCCGCGTAACGATTGCGGCACAGGCTTGTCTGCTTCTTCTTGGACTGGCCCACAATTATTATAGGAATGTCGAATCCATCATCGTTTATCCTTCTACGGTTGTCCCCCCTCAACGCAGGCCGAGTTTCTTTGATAATACAATTGCACCCGCCGAAATCGCCCATCCCATCATCGGCCAGGCATTCCAGAATGGGCCGGTAATTATCATCTGGGATGCTGCCCTGAGTGGCGGCCGCCATCCCGAATCCGGTCACAACGTGATTTACCATGAATTTGCCCACAAGCTTGATATGCTGGATGGCATGGCCGACGGAACACCACCACTGCAAGACCGGACTGAATACCATGACTGGGTTCTGATCTGTTCGCGTGAATATCTGCGCCTTAAAAAGGATGCGGGCAAGGGCAGGAAATCTTTTCTTGATGCCTACGGTGCAACAAATGAAGCAGAATTTTTTGCAGTTGCCACCGAGCAATTTTTTGACCAGCCTCAACGAATGCGGGAGAACACACCGGATCTTTATCGTGTTTTGCAGGAATACTATAATCAGGATCCTTCCGAACGGGTGTCCCGAAATACCTGCACAGGTTAACCGGGATACGTTATATTATTGGGACAAGAGAAAATGTTTTTCCATATGGGTTTCATTTTCATGACAGCCCGCAAGGCCATCATGGAAATCGTTTCCGAGACGGTGAAAAAATCCGCAGCCAAAACAAATGATCAAAAGGAAATTAAAGAATGACATTACACTCAAAAAATTCTAATTCTATCTCCCCATCACCAGGCAAATCAAATCAGAACTATTTCCGTTTCCATATGCCACACCGTCATCTTGCCTCGATTTATGGAGATAATTGGTTCTCACTCAAGGCCGAAGCCTTTGCCCGCTTTTTTGGAACGCCTGTTTTTCTAGTGGCACAGACGGTGATCGTTGCAATCTGGATCAGCATGAACGCATTTGGTTTCACCAGGTTCGACGTCTACCCCTTCATTCTACTCAACCTAGCCTTCAGTCTCCAGGCGGCTTATGCAGCGCCGCTGATTCTGTTGGCACAGACCCGACAGGCGGACAGGGATAAAGCGAACGCCGATGCCGATGCGCAGCATCGGGAAGCCCTTGCCATCGCGAGTGATAAGCGCCTGGAAATTGCTCAACAAAACACGGAGCAACTGATGGAACTGATGAAGCAAAACACCCAACTCACCGAACTCACGAAACAGTTGAGCCAGCGTATTGAAGTGTTGACCCTCGAGATGCACGGCAAGATATTCGGGGATGACACAAAAAAATAACATCGAAGGGCAATTATGAAACGTTATAAAATCATTCATCGTACCTATTACAATTATACGGATACTGTAACGCTTGGACCGCATCATTTACTTTTGCGTCCGCGGGAAGATCATGACCTCCGTATCGAGTCTTTTGTACTTAAAGTTACTCCCGATGCAAAAATATATTGGCATCGGGATGTTGAAGGAAATTCAGTTGCTATTGCTAATTTTACAAGTCCAACGCAACACCTCACAGTTGAAAGTGAAGTCATCATTCGGCAATATAATGAATTTCCATTGGATTTTATAGTGGCCGATTATGCTATTAACTATCCTTTTTCTTATAACTTAAGTTTCGCTTGTTTGAATTTGGGTTTCAGTAGTTTTGGATGCAATTATCCGATTTTTCACTTTGGCCAATTTTGACCAGGTTATGAAGTATCAAACAAATACTGGTGAGTGTAGCATTCTTCCGGCACATCCAGAATCGATAAAATATCTTTTTGTGTCTCGGTCAGCTTGGAGACAAAATATTGCCGGCTTCCATCATGAAGCAGTATTACGCCACATACGACAAATTCAAACATTGCCAACATGTTTTCTGTTTTAGGGTTACGCACATCCCTTTTATTGGGCATGAAATTATCCAAACCTTTATCCCGTTCGGCAATTTTTATTCTGGCCGTTCTTTCCATAAGGACCAAAATTTGAAGTGCTATTTTGAAAAGGAAAAGATAAGCTTCTATTCTATCAGGCGTTTGCAGATAAATCGGTTCGAGATTGTAACCTGACTTTGACCGTTTATAAAGATGCTCCACCTTGTACTGATTTTTATGAGCCAGCATCGCATCTTCTATTGAAAAATCAGAAGCCGGCTTGTTGGTGACGAGTGGATAATAGCCGATTTGATATTGCGCCTTGGTACAGGCGGACTCATTATAATTGAGTTCTATAGAGAAGTGATCTTGATAGACCGCAATTTTTTCTGCATTTTTGGCTGGTCGACCGGGCCGTGCATTTTTATACGTGACCACTGGATCGTTGTGGACAACAAAATCAAAAAACGCCTGTGTCTTATGTTTTTTTAGTATGGCCTGACAAGCCTGCTCAATGCTGTCCTTCGTCTTTAATTTATATGCATTTATTTTTTGGGCGAGTTCATCAAATGCGACTTGGGTTTTAGTGATTCGTTCCAGAAGAGATTTTTTACGGCGGTAAAACAAGCCCTGATCGAAAAGGATGATCATTCTGAAGGTATAACTTTTGTTCTCGTGCTCAAAAGTCAGAGGCACCTCAAACCCCCGATTCATTTGATCTTTGTAAGGAATCAGGGTCTCGTGATCGTGCTTATCCAGTGCTTTGAAAAGAGCTTCTTGATAGGAGGCGTACATGGGCAGAGGACTTAAAAAATATCCTCCGTGATCATTTATGTGCGCCATATTCCCGTGTGTAGCCACCTTGGAATCGCCGGCAAATAAAAAATTTTTCTTTCCCAGCAGGTCAATCAAATGGTGCCACTGTTCCACATAGGTTTCCACATCGGCGGTGTTGCCACTATATGTTTGTTGGAATAAGGGAAAGCTACTGTCAGAACTGGCTGTCATGGACCATACCAATTGTTTCAGGTCTTTGCGGTATTGTTTGCTGTATCCGTATGAGATCTTGATGCTCTGTTCGGATCTATTTTTATTATTCTCGCCGTAAACTTGCGCACAGGTCGTATCGTTATGACAGATTTCTGTCTGAATCTCAAAGGCTTCAATTATATGTCGGGTAATCAGCAGTTCCAGATTACCAATGCCGAATTTGTGAATAGCGTCTAAGGTATCACCCAGCCTATCGTCAAAATATTCATCCGGACTTATGTCAGGGAAAATAACATCCAGGACATTTGATTCCCTGGCAAACTTGCAAACCTTGTAAAGAGACATAACCTGAAAAAGAATGGCGGTGATCATTGCTATACTTGCCTGCCCATGAGTGAGCATTTTACGTCTTGCATCAAGAGGGACGTTCTGGTCAATAATATCAGCGATGCAACATTTGTGAAAATAATGCTGCAAAATCGGGGCAAAACCAATCGGCTTTGTCTCGACATTATTATTGACGTTATCCGCCATAATATTGATTCCAATAACTCATTGGAATCATATAGTATATTGACAAAGAAAAATCTAGTTTTATTTTGAGCGATTATAGTAATTTATGCCAGATTAGAGGTGATTAATATGCTATTATTCCAATTTTTTAGATATTTTCATTGATTATCTCTTATTTTCTAATTATTGAAATTTTATTTTGAACAAGCGAAATTAGAGTTATAATGAAGAAGACCAGTTTTTATTATCGCCTTACAGGGTATTACCAGATCAAAAGACCAGAGAGATTTTAAATAATTGGATATTTAAAGTATGGAAGTCTGATGAACAGGTTCAAACCTATACGTTATTACAACGGCTTACTAAAGCCATATGCAGAACAATGGTTTACAAGGTGAGAGAAGAGCCCGGAGTTCAACCTGCCGCGGAAACACTGTCGCTCGGTTCTGGGTCTTGTCGTGATTTTGCATTACTCTTTATGGATGCAGTAAAGTGCCTGGGGCTCGCGTCGCGTTTTGTCAGCGGATATTTACATGCACCGCTTATGTCGAGTCAGGTCGGATCTACCCATGCATGGGCTGAGGTTTATCTCCCCGGCGGAGGCTGGAAAGGATTTGACCCGACAACAGGAGATATTGCCGGAACGGATCATATCCCCGTAGCGGTATCGCGATTGGCGGAATCTGTCCCTCCTATATCAGGCTCTTACGCTGGCTCAGCTGCGTCAAAGCTTGATGTAGGGGTTTGGGTAAGCGAATGCTAAATAAAAACAAGGGAACCTTGAATAACCTTATATTTCGTTCATCTCCAAGGCACAGAAGGAAATTTACCGCAGGTATAACTTTGATATCCCGAAGATAAATTTTTGACTGCAACAAAGGAGATGGGCGATTATTTGATGTTCCCTTTCATTATACCCTCCTGAATTTTCTCTGATTAAATACGACTAAGCAGTTCGGTCTTTTTCGTATTGAATTCTTCATCAGTCAATGCACCAGCTTCGTGTAGTTTGGCAATTTTTTCAATTAACGCGATAATACCATCCGTTGAAGACTGATCTATGAAGGAGTTGTTTACGCTATTAGAAATTGATGCAGGCGTGTCTGTATTCTTTACTGCATTATTCACTGCATTATTGTTTACATTTCCCGCGCTGTCATTATCAGGTTGATCGAATTGATTCGACACAGGGGCAGGTTGGGCAAAATTTGTTTGCTTTTGCGCAGGAATACCCGGCCCGGATATAATCGGCAAAGTATTAACAGCGATAGTCCCGTATTGACTGCTAAAGGTGAGTGAAGTATTACCACCCTGCTGCTGGCTTACACCGCTAATATTGTTATCGAGTGTGTCATACACAGTAACTTGTCCATTCAGTTGTATCGCAAGCCTGTTAGGGAATACAGCATAACGAATATCGTTTTGAGCGCCACTGCTAAATGGACGTCCCAATTCGACCGGCCACCACTGGTTGCTGTTTTTTGAGCCTGCGGGCACCACTGGAAACATTTGCGTATTGGCCAGTGCATTTGACAACTCGGTGCAGAGGTTATTTACGGTATTTTTTAAACCGTAGTTGAACATATCGCCGACCATAGTCATGCCGCCCTGCATCCACTGTCCAGAACCGCCCAGCTCCGGGCAATTAAATTGAGCCATGCTTCCTCCGCCGTTATTAACGGCAGAAAGCATGCAAATAACCGCTTCCTGACTCAGGTTATAGCGTTGTGATAAATCGTTGACAATATTTTGTCCTGCAGGTGTAAGTTGTTGCATCTAAAGTCTTCCTTAATTAAGAGAGTAATAGTTACTCACGAGTGGTGCACATTATATCATGGGAACATCGAAGAAAAAATCATTCCATCATCGTTGGAGCTTATCGGTGAACTAAACAGTTAATATTGGCCAAGTCGGGGGACATAAGGCCCATGATCGGAATAAAACATTCCAAAAAAGACGGATGAAAAGGCAAACCATATGAAAGGTTTTATTTTGAACTTGGGCCTAGCACACAATCACCGTTGTTTTCTTGGCCCTTTTGGGCCGGTTTTCTTTTTTGTTAGTACCCGGCCGGTTTTGGCTTCAAGCTGGCTGATCAAAGCATTTTCACCAAGGGGACGTCCGGTTCTCTCATGCTTTTGTAGTGCATCCCTTTCATTCGGTTCAACCTTAAGAGTTATAAAATCATCCCACTTATCTACATACGCGAATAAGGGTTTTGTTTTAACAAGAGGGTCCTTAACAAGGTTTAGATGTGCCCTGCAGGAACTCCACTGATATTCTTCCGCTTTTTTAACCAATCCTGCTCGAACAGGGTTTTGTTCGATATACCTGGCAGCGGCAAGCAGGTGGCGCTCATCCATAATAAAAGAAGCAAACCGTCCCTGCCAAAAGTACCCCCGCCAGCCTTCCCTGAAATTTACCATCCTTGCATATCTTCTATGGGCTTCGCCTATGGCGGAGGCAAGTCCGTCCGACGTTGCGGGAACTGCAATCAGGTGGGTATGATTGGGCATCAGGCAGTAACTCCAAATTTCTACATTGAAATGTCTGCACCATTCAGCCATTAGATCAATGTAGGATTGATAATCTTCATCTGAAAAGAATGTCTGCTGCCTGCGGTTACCCCTTTGCGTAATATGGTGTGGATAACCCGGGACCACGACTCTTGATAATCTTGCCATACCGAAACTTATTACAAATTATACTGATACTGTCAATATTTTTATATCGTGTCCCCGAATTACCCCGAATTACATAGCGAGAAGAACAACCGCCGTCGTCGCCATGACCAAAGACAGACCAACTCCAACCTTGATGAAATCCTTTGTTTTGTATCCTCCGGGCCCCATGGTCATCAAATTACATTGATGAGCAAACGGGAGAACAAAGGCGCAACTGGCGCCATAGGCAACAGCGAGAAATGTTTTACTGACATCGATACCGCTAGATTCTGCTGCTGCATAAGCAACCGGTGCAAGGATAACAGCAGCTGCAGCATTGTTAGATGTCGTGCTAAACAGAGCAGAAACGACAAACAGCACCCCCAAAACATAGAGCGGCCCCAAACTCATCTCCGCCGGGAACAAATTTGCGGCCATTTTACCCGCCACGCCGGTCTGAAATAGTGCGTCACCGAGAGGAATTGTACCTATAATCAGAAATAGAATCCGAAAATCAATTGCTTTTTGAGCTCCTCGAAGCGAGACACAACCAGTCGCCACCATTAAAAGCGCACTGGCCAGTGCACTGACCGCAAGAGGAAACAATCCGAGAATCGGCGGTAAAAGGGCCACGGCCAGAAGCAGAAGCGCGATAGGTGCGTGTCGGACATCCTCTTCAGATTGCTGCCGATCCAGAAACACCAGATCATCACTTTCCTCAAGCTTTCGGATGTATCGGACGGGGCCGTATACGAGCAGGGCATCGCCAAGTTTCAACGGGGTCGCACCAACATCTTTTTCGATAATTTTACCGCTTCTTAAAATGGCGAGGACTGATAGTCCGAACACGCTTCGAAAACGAATGTCGATCAGGGTTCTGTCGAGGAAGGCAGAGTGAGGTGAAATTAAGACCTCGGCCATATTGATCCCCCGCCCTCTCAGACTCTCCAACTCGACCTCAGTTGCAGTCTCAATGGGAATTGAGTGCACTTTGGCAAGTTTTTGAGCGTCTTTGTTCCTTCCATCGACAAAGAGAACATCGCCGGCATTAATCTTGAGATCTGGCTGGATGTCTATGAATTGTTTTCTAAAACCCTTTTTGCGGAGGATTTGGACAACCTCGATTTGGAATCGCTTTCCAATGCTCGCCTTTTCAATTGTGGTATCGGCCAACTCAGACCCCGATGGAATGGTCAACTTGAAAAGTTTTTTTTCGGGATTGTACCGTTTTTTCAACCGCTCTTGAAAACTTCCAGCCTTGGGGGTGTTGTCTAAACCATTCTCACCGATTAGTCTAGTCCCGATCAAAACCATATATGCAATGCCGACGACAGAGATGGGAATGCCTAAAACAGCGAACTCAAACATTCCAAGGGACCTGCCTCCGCCGCTAAGTCGTTCAAGCTCACTTCCAAGGATGAGGTTGGAAGTCGTCGAGATCAAGGTGAGCGTGCCGCCGAGAATCGCCGCATACCCCAAAGGCATCATTAATCGAGAAGGGGAAATGTTTGCCCTGCGCGAGAGCACCAAAACAGCTGGGAGGAAAACCGCAACGGTGGCCGCGTTTGACATGATTGCTGAAAGAACGCAGGTAGTGACCATGATCAGCAAAATCAGACGCCACTCTTTTTTGCCACCGAACCGTTCAAGCATTCTCCCCATCAGCGTAGCGACACCGCTTTCCTTAAGCCCGGCCGAGAGCACGAATATAGCTCCCAGAGAAATCACCGCGCTGTTACCGAACCCGCGGAGGGCTGCCTCAGAAGGATTGACAGTCCCGGTGACCGCAAGCACAACCGGGATCGAAAGAGCAGTGGCCTCAAGAGGGATAAGCTTGCTGATAAAAAGAACCATGGCCGTAACCAACGTAGCGACGGCGATCCAGGCGTGGATATCCATTTTTATAACCCCTCCATGTTATAGTTGCTCTTTCCCTTTTCAAGATTGCCGATCAATCAGTTGAATATGATCATGTCAGATGGCACGGCAACAAAGATAAAAGACTACTCTTGAATACATATTTTATCTAATATTAGTGCATACTAATATTCTAAATAATTCCGTGTCAAACCAATTCTTGCTTCTCCCCAAAAAATCGGTATAAAAAAAATTCACCGCAAAACACATAAAAGTAAAGGCAGTTTTGAACTTCGAGGGGACCAGATCCCTTACACGGTTGCTTTCGGTACTGAAAATGAAAGGCTAAGGCAGAAAAATACCTATAAATGGGAACCTTTTCAAAGTTTAATAGGTAGTTACGTGAGCCAACCCAAAATCTCCGTCATGATGTTTTTTTCGCCGACAATGCCAAGAAGGGGTACTTTTATTGTCGGCAGAGCCTCCATGACATCAAAAGCATCGCATGCTTTCAAAGCATTCTCAAGAATAGTACAATAATCACGGCTATGCCATTTGAAATGGCCACATCAAATAAACCATTCAAGGCAAGTCAAAATCGCACATTCCAAACGCCTCTCACCGTAGCAATTGATCACTTGCCTCCTCAAACAACGGTACCGGATCTACCAACTGGCCCTGTACAGATATGGACAGGTGCAGATGAGGCCCCGTGGCCCGTCCCGTAGAACCAGATCGACCGATAATCTCTCCCTTTTTTACAATATCCCCCTGGGACACGTCGAATCTACTCAGGTGAAAGTAAAGGGAAACAACACCGTTACCATGGTCTATATACATGGAGTTGCCGGCATAATAGTGGGATTCAGCCAAAAGGACCCTGCCGTCTGCCACCGCTTCTACAGCGGTTCCCCTGGGTGCCCTGAAATCCACTCCCCGGTGGGGATTTTTGGGTTTGCCATTCAACACGCGTCGCAGACCATAAACACTGGTGTATTTTCCCTCCACCGGCCGGTGAAAGGGCAGTCGCCACAACCGCTGATCTGACCAGGTATTTTTGGCCTTCTGGGTCCGAGTCCTTTCCGCCTTTATTCGCTCAAGTTCAACAGTGGGCGGCGTCACCATTTTTGACGGCAGACTCAGCGCCTGACGAGGATATGTTCGGCCAACAATAAGCACTGACCGTTGCCAAACGCTCTCTTTTCCTCCTGCCCAAGCCCGGATCAAAAGTTCCTGGCGACCCGGCTTAATGGTAAGGACATCTGTACCCAACATGGCAATCGCCACATGCCGTCCGTTCCACTGGGAAACTGACGGTACAAACTCCCGATCCATCCAACGAACAAGAATCCTGTCAAAGACCTGGACTGATGTCAGCCGAACAAGAAAAGGCTGCCCCATGCCCACCTGTTTTGGATAGGCGAGGACCATGGCCTCTTTGTTTTCAATGTTGGTTTCTGCCAGGCTGACAGCAGTTATCATAAGGCATGTAAATAACACAGCGGTGCATGATCTGATACGCAATGTGAAAGTTCCTATTTCATCAGTTTTAAAAATTTAAATCCGATTCATTTTAGCTGTTAAAATCTCCATCAAGGGTCAATAGCAGATCTCTTTTCCTGGTTTTATACCTTATTTTTATCTTGCTTGCACTCCATATTAGGCGTCTCCTTTCAACCCTATTTCAACGGCTACCTCACGCATTCCCATGATCGTATCCGTAATCAGTTCGCCCAATTCAACCCCCAACATATCGGCGCCTTTCTGGATAATTGATCGATCAACGCCAATACTTAACATAACCTTCATTCGCCAAACAAGCCCCTGCAACGACCGACGTAGCCCAAATAATTGTCTTAGGCCATTTTTTCGGTTAAGTTAAGCAAAAGTCAGGTTTAAAGAATGTTAAGACTAAACCCTGCAAAAGAGACAGACAAGGAGAATCCAATGAAAAAAAGTAATACCAATCCATACGCGGCCCTGGATCAGCCCCAGGTGCTTCAATTTTTGTTTCACCCAAGGCGTGATGATTCAAAAAAGGCAGTTTCCGACAAGGAGCATTTTATTCCGCTTGATCAGGATATTGAAGTCGAGGCGGCCTTTCACCTGGGAGATCCGTTATTTCCCAACATTCTTTTCTTTCACGGCAATGGCGAGATCGTATCCGACTATGATGATCTTGGCCCCATTTTCAACCGTATGGGCATCAACTTCCTGGTGGTCGATTACCGGGGATACGGCAAATCCTCAGGCTCGCCCACAGTCTTTTCAATGCTTCTGGACTGACAAGGGGTTTGATATGTATTTAAACAGCCTGAAAAATTTTCTCATTCCCCAGGACTTTTAGGAAGACATGATCCATAACAAATCGTTACACCTGATACTGAAAATCCAGTATTTTATCTATTTCGGCGTGCTGGGGATTTTTCTGCCTTATTTTAACCTCTATTGCCATCATCTGGGTTTCACCAGTTTTGAAATCGGTTCCCTGTCTGCCCTGAGAACCGCCATTACCATTGTCTTCTCAATAGGGTGGAGTATTGTTGCCGACCGGTATGCATGGAGAAAACCGATTTACGTTCTATGCAATTTCCTCAGTGCCGCAATCTGGATCTTTTTTCTGTATATCAATAATTTTCTGGGCATGGTGATTGTGACCATTTTTCACACTATTTTCTTTGCACCCCTCATTGCATTTATAGAAACCTTTGCAATGGATGAACTGGGTAGTGGAGGCGGTGACAAGAACAGGTATGGCCGAATTCGTGCCTGGGGATCGGTGAGTTTTATCCTTGTTGTGTTTAGTCTGGGTAAGATTTTTGATCTTTTCAGCATCAATATTATTGTTCCTCTCATTCTGGCCGGTTACACGCTTCAGGCGCTCTTCTCAATTCCCATGCCCAAGGCGAAAGCAAGTAAGAAACAATTACATGCCGGGGTCAGAGAACTCCTCAATACCCGGACCCTGACCTTTCTCACCTGTTCGTTTCTGATGCTCTTCAGCCACGGGACCTATTATGGATTTTATTCCATCTATCTGGAAGAGTTGGGCTATAGCCCCTTTTTTATCGGGTCGACCTGGGCTGTGGCCTCCATCGCTGAGATCGTTCTTATGATCAACTCCGGCAGGATTTTAAAATATATCTCCCTTAAAAATGTGATCTTCTTTTCTTGTTTGGTTGCTGCGGTCCGGTGGTGCCTTTTATGGCGTGCGGTCACAGTGACTGAAATCATGATAGCTCAGGTGCTTCATGCATTTACCTACGGGACATTTCATGTGGCCTCCATCCTGTATATGGATTTGCTTTCAACCGAGGAGACACGTACCCTGGGGCAGGCTGCCAACAATGCCGTCTCTTACGGCCTCGGCATGATGGCCGGTTTTCTGCTGAACGGCTATTTGTATGAGGCATATGGCGCCCTTCTCTTTTTGATGAGCGCATGTGTGTCACTTGCCGCTGCGGTTGTATTTAGATTTTTGGGCCGTTAATTTGAACCGTATTGTGCTGGACTTGTTTGCTTCTGTACATCCGGGACGAACTGTCATCGGTATCTTCATGGCAGGACATCTGGAAAACTTTGGGGCTGAATATATGCGAGAATGGGTTTAATGCCTGACAAAAACTGGTCCAGATAAGCCGATGGAAGATACTAAGAACTGAGCTTTAACAAAAGTATCGAACGCTCTTTGAGTAAAGGCTATGGGGTCACAATTATAGACATATTGTGGGGTTGTTGATTCCTAAAATTCCCCTCTAAAATTGTCAGCAATTCAAATGGTATCTTTGACAATTTTCACCTCTATACTGGATCTTTTCAATTTCCGTATGTTATCCTGTTAGATAAAAGGTATAAGGGATATACAAAACCATACATTATATTGTTGAACAAAACCGCTCCGCGGAAAGAAACGCCAACCTGGCATCTTACCCATTGATGGGCCAGTCAGCCGCGACTATACAATATCCCTTTATATTTACCCTGTCTTATTCCATCATTCTCCTGAGTATCCACCCATAATTCAGGAGGAAAAGATGACACAACTTCGCCAACAATTTGATCGACACATGACTCTTCACCGGCTTTCGCCAAAAACAAATGCGGCGTATATGAATGCGGTAAAATTGCTTGCCGCGCACTACAAGCAAGCACCGGATCAACTGACCGATTCCCAGATCCAAGATTATCTCGACTATATTATTGCAGACCGACAACTGGCCTGGAGTAGCTGCAATGTACAGTTCTCAGGGATAAAGAGATTTTACAGGCATGTATTAAAACGGGAGCCCAAGATTTCCATACCGCCCCGGCCTCAGGAAAGGAAAATCTTCATGGCACTGAGCCGGGAAGAAGTGGCGCAAATACTGAATGCCTGCACCAACCCCAAGCATTATGCCCTTCTTCTGGCCACATACAGCGCAGGATTGCGGGTCAGTGAAGTTGTAAAGCTCCAACCGATACACATTGAAAGATCCCGCAAAATGATACGGATAGAGCAAGGTAAAGGCAGAAAAGACCGGTATACAGTCTTGTCAGATACCTTACTAAAGACTCTGGAAGACTACTGGCGGCTTTTTAAACCGAACGAATGGATCTTTTTCGGCAAAACCAGATCAAAACCGATGCCAGTTGAGACAGCTCAGAAAATTTATTACACGGCCAAGTTAGAAGCCGGTGTAAAACGTGGCAAAGGCATACATACCCTTCGTCACTGCTTTGCGACTCACCTTCTCGAACAGGGAACCCGGACACATGTACTTCAGCAGATGCTCGGTCATAAATCCATCAGAACCACGGCAAAGTATCTTCACATCAGCAATGAGGCCATATCCCAAGTTGTCAGCCCGGCTGACGTGGTGCTTTAATGATCGGAGAATGCTGCAATAAAAGCAGCAGACCCGAACATGACATTGCCGATATCTTCAGACACGCTGGGCAACGCTTTTTGGAAACTTTCGGAGCTTCACACGAACAGATAAAGGTCATGAATAAAATCATTACCTGCCGAACAGCTGCTTTAGGAGGCCATATAGACGCTTGCCCTGACTGCGATTTCCAAAAGAACTCCTACAACTCCTGCAGGAACCGGCACTGCCCCAAATGCCAGACCATGACCAAGGAAAAATGGTTAGATAAACGGGTGTCAGAACTATTGCCTGCCACCTATTATCATTTGGTGTTCACACTGCCCCACAACCTGAATCCTATCATCCTCTGTAATATGAAGCCGTTGCTGGACCTGCTGTTCTCCTCGGTAAATCAGACCATTAAACAATTTGCTACCGATCCCCAATGGAGACTCCAGGGGCAGGCTGGCTTTATTGCCGTATTGCATACATGGAACCAGACCATCCTGGACCATTTTCATCTGCACTGCCTTGTTCCCGGCGGTGTGCTGTCAGAAGACAAAACCCAATGGACCCCATCCAAAACGAATTTTCTATTCAAGACAGCCTCCATAGTAAAGGCGTTCAAGGGCATCTACATCAAAGGACTCAAGCAACTATACCAGGACGGGGATCTCAAGTTCCCGGGTAATACGGCCAAGTACGGCACCCGTTCTGGTTTCAACCGCCTGATCAAAATTATCCGGAAAAAGAAATGGTCCGGTTACGCCAAGGCCCCTTGTTCCGGCCCTGAAAAAGTCCTGGAATATTTAGGAAGGTATACCCATAGAGTCGCCATTTCAAATTACCGTATCAAATCCTTTGAAGACGGCAAAGTTGTGTTCACCTGGAAGGACCGGGCTCAAAATGATGCCATAAAAGAGATGACTCTTGATGCTGTGGAGTTCATCAGACGGTTCCTGCTTCATGTGCTACCCAGAGGGTTTAAAAAAATCAGGCACTTTGGTTTTCTATCCCCCCGGTACAAAGCAGTGAACATAAAACTGATCCGAAAATTGACGGGTGATAAGTTCAAAGAGCCAGCACATCCTGAAAATGAGTCAGTAGAAGAAATGATGCACAGACTGACCGGCATTGACATTAAAGCATGCCCCAAATGTGGCAAAGGCCGCCTGACAAGACTTTACGAGTTGCTGCCGGTATATATTGGCTATATTGTCCCAAATAAAAAGGTGGCTGCCTGGGATACTTCTTGACCCTAATCTTTGATCTAAAACAACTTGTGGCAAAGGCAATGGCTTCAGGCCATACCCATGAGGTGCGTCGAAAACCCGGCACAATACAAACAAGTACCGCCTATATCCGTAGAGCAGAATATATGCAGCAGTTCAAAACCGAATCGTTGAGCATTTACCATCAAAATCACACCAAATTATCCTTGCACAGTCTGCCAGCAATCGATATAAACCCCATAGTGAAAACACTCGTTACCGGCCCTGACCACCGGCTCTGTTCAACAACGTTTTATCAATAATCCCGCTCGTTGAAACAACCGGTTCAGCATTACCAAAAGATTTTGGTGGATCTAATTGTCGTGCCTTTTCTGTGGGCGGGACTATATGATAAAACGCTTTTAGTTATATTCAAAAAACAAAATGGACAAAGATATTTCTTCAATCGTAAAAACTCTTCAACTGACTATAATGCTTAGCAATATTCTCGAAAGGTTTTAAAATGGACGAGAACAAAGACATGATCACCGTCTATTATGATGGTGCATGCCCAGCATGTGTTAAAGACAGGGATCGCTATGAAAAACTTGCTGGTAGCGCAGGAAAAAATGTGTTTTGGTTTGATATTACAGGGCAAAAGGAGCGAATGCATGAATTCGGCATTGACCCTCAAAAAGCCTTAATGGAGCTTCACGTTAAAAATACGGATCAACAGATCCTTTCAGAGATCGATGCATACATCCTGCTTATGAATAAAGTGCCGATGTTGAGACCCCTGGCATGGCTGATAGGTCTTCCGTTGATTCGCCCGATGCTCTCAAAAGTATATCACGGGAAGGTTAATTCCAGATTAAAGCGCAGTGGAAGACTGTGAGCATTATCGAATGCAACCCAAGTACGAATAACAGGCGATCGGAGTCGGGCCGACCTAACAGGCTGAAATAAAAGTAAAGGCCCTTTAAAACAAGGCTTATCCAGAATCCAGATTCATGAGGCTTAGGCGCTGCAAAACTCTCATCACCGGGTCAAACTGTCCCGCCTTATGTCGGTAGGGGGGAATCTGATCGCGCTTATGAACTTTATTTAGTTATTTTCATTTCTCGTAACCGCCACCAGCTAAAAGAGACTATAATAATAAAAACGACAAGTCCATACCATGGGAAATAACTGATACCATCGATGAAGGCCAGATCGGCAACTTGTTCTGTCGTCCAATTCGGATGGGTATTGCTATTTTGCAGTTTTAAGGTTGCAATCATTGTGGCAAAAGCAAAGCCGATGAAACCATAGGCCAGATTAAAAGTAAAACCTTTGAAGCTGAGCACTGTTGCTCGTTGGTGAGATGCCGTTATCTGGTTGAGATAATAACTGGTGAGAAAAGAGACTAAAGTAAGACCTACGAAGATGAAGGCAACAGGTATGAGTCCCCAGTATGGATAAAATCCGGTAAGACCGATAAGGCCGTAACCACTAATAGCAAAAACAATGAACATATTCCTTTTTGGACTATAGTTTTCCGCCATATGTTCAGCAACTTTTGGGGTTATTAGGCCAAGGATGGCAATGGCTGAACCGATAATTCCATAACTTGCTTCCGGCAGGTTGATGAGTCTGAAGTACTGGCTTGTCATGGTCACTATCATTCGAAGTATATGATCAAAATACATACCGAATAAAATAATAACCAGAGCAAAAGGGGTGCGCCAAATCCATTTTCCTGCACACATAGTTTTCTTAAATGCTGCTCCTGTTTTGAACTTTGTTGTTGTTTCTTCGGGTTTTGCCTCTTCCATTTTAAAAGCCGTGATAGTGGCAAGTATGGCCAGTACAAGAGTGAAATAAATCGGGAAGCGCATTGTTGTTTGCTGACTAAGGATGAGATCAAATCCAAGCCAGAAAAGTACAGCATTGACCGCTTTAGGGTCGTATGCGAGGGCACCTAAAGTCATGGTGGCAATAGAGGCGATTGAACGAACACGCATCTGCAGGCTGAGAACCTTAGGCCAACCTTTCTCAAGTTTTTTAGACACCAACGTGTCGTAAGCAATCGCTTCATCTGCGCCACTAGCCATTGCTTCGGCGAGACCGCTTAGGACACGGTTAAGTAAAAATGCCCAAAAAATGAGAGTCCCATTGCCAAGAGGTACAAATGCCAGAAGGGACAATTCAAGGACCATAAGAAGAGATGTGGTCACAATGAGATTTTTTCGGCCAAGGATGTCCGCAAGCGCACCTGATGGGACTTCTGCACATACGATGGTAATGGCCCAAACAGTATTTAATAGCGCAAATTGTTCTATGGTAAGACCAAAGTCAAGAAATAAAATAGTGAAGACAGGATAGTAAAACCTGGCGTTGAAAAAGACCCTGAATGCAATAAAAAGTTTAATATTCTGAATTGCAAAAGGTGATGCTTGAGTTGTTTGAATTTCCATAGTTATTTTGCTCGGAGTTATTCTACTTGTATGTTAGAAAAAAATACTAAAAAATGAAACTACGGGCCTGTTTGCTGATATGCCGTCATAACTACTTCTGAACGTGCGAGGTATACTGCGACTTTTCTGACTAAAAGAGAGGGGGCTGAGACACAGTACAAGGTACATAGTTGAAATAGTCAGCCAGATCTCAATGGTAGCCTGGGTAGAGGCCATAACCTGCAGGGCCTCCTGGATAGAGATAATTGATACGATGGAGGACCATTTAATCGTGTTGAATTTATTCTTATTGCCCTGGACAGCTTCAATGTGGCGGCAGCGTTCCCTTTCCCAATCATCCACGGGGTCTGCTTTTGCCCAAGCTTTAAACAGTTTCCGATTTCTTTTAGAAAGAATCCCATGGCCAGTGTACGCATTGTCCATATAAAAGTAGATTCTGGCAATGTCTCCTCTGATTTCTGGCCGGGGCTCTGCTTTTCGTTCTGAAATTTCGATATCACATGGGCCGAACTGTCTTTCTTCACCAGGAATCATGGCATAGCTATAATTTAAGCCTAATGCGTTCACTTGTCCAATTGATAGGACCAGATTATACATGTCTGCCCGCATATACAAATATTCCATATTGACCTTCTGGGCGCAGTTTCTCCCTTTGAATGCCTTTCCTTTCTTATCAACACAATCAGGGTCACCATTTCATCATTCTCGAAACGATTGCCCAAAGGCATGTGACGGCATAACATGATCCCATTCAATTTTGTCTGCCCGTTTCCGGTACTTCACAGCCGGGGAAAACTTGTCGGCTTTGAATATTACCCTTTTTTCCAATGCGAATACTTTACCGGCATTTCGCGCAAATAAACTATACACCGGTATTTGAATGTTTTCCCCAGAGGTTAACGATGGTTTGGTTAAGTCGATGGAAGATATCAAGGACCGAGCTTTAACAAAAGTATCGAACGCCCTTTGAATAAATGCTATGGGCTAACAATCATAGACATATTGTGGGGTTCTCTTTTCCTCAAAAATATATAAAAATTAGCTTTATACGGGGTTTGAAGCCCTATAAAGATGCTCATACCGGGTGTAAGCTTCTCAATGACTTTCTCCGGCTGTGCAATCTTGTCCTTCCATGTCGTATTTGGGTTTCCATATTGTACGGCCTCCGTGTCACCTATGGCATAACTTAAGCAAGAAACTTGGGTCGGATTCAAAAAGAGAAGATTTAATTTCTGTAATATAATCAGGTAAGCTTGCCTCAGCCCAATTTTTAATTGCCGATTTTTTAAAAAAAGATCGACAGGCATTGTAACAACAATTCATGTCAGGGAGGGAATAGGCAACCTTTATATTTACAGTTTGAAAAGGGGGATAAGATTCAGATGATTCTTTTATTTCTTCAAAGTACCAGCTTCCGGTCCCCCTTCTGGCTGTAAAATTTAAATTCAGTCCCGGCAAAGCCTGGCTTGAGTCGTAAAAGTCAATTAACACCAGTTTACGGGGATATGCTGTTATTGCTCTGACAATTTTCTCAAAATGTTCCGGCGTATTCCAAAATGCAGAAATCCGGCATACCATCAGCAAGAAAGTTGCAGGTGTAGACGCGGCATAGGAACAGATATCACTTGTTATTATATCTTTTACAGGGCTGGGTTTGTTTCTGAGCTGTTCGGTTACAACCGGTGATGAGTCAATAAAAGTCAAAGGCCGGTCATATGATAAATCTATTGCGGTATCTGAAAAACCAGCAAATAGAATATCACCTGAACTGCCTTTGAGTTCAGCTTTAATCTTTTGGGATATATAAAATGGATTATGAAATGCTCTGTATATGCAATTCCAGTTTACCGATCCCAAATAATCATCCCCGGCCATTTTTGCTCCAATCTCTCAGGAGGAATTGAAAAGCAATTTACTCCCCATTTTTATTGATATCACTGGCTGAGTAATTCTGGCAAATCAAATTATCAGATTTATAGAACAATCTTTCCTTTGGCAGTGAATGAGGCCACCATTTCATGGGCTTTGACGGCATCTTACAATTTTATGGGTGGGGCATGAACCTTTAAGTTCCCTTTAGCGGCTACCGATTTAAGCCGGGACAGTTTGTAATTTCAAATAGTTATTTGAGGTAGTGTTTTTATACTGCCGTGGCAAAGGCAAATCATCCATTCTATGAACAACCCATTCAAAAAGGTCTGGAAATTCTTTACCAAATAATCGATTGGCCGCAGTTGTACCGTCAAATCTTTTCAATGTAAAATTATGAATAATGGTTAATGCTTTCAGACGTTCGGGCAAAAGCCCTCTTCCGTTATGATGGCGTTGAGAAAGATAACCGTTTCGTCCTTCGACGGCTGAAGAAGTCCTTTGAAAATTTGAAACCATCCACTCCGCCCATAACTGCCAGGTTTTATTTCCAATTTGAATTGGTGTCGATAAATCCTCTTCCAGTTGTATTCGAGCAAGACTCAACGCCGATGTGCACTCTTTTTTCAAATCGGGATTTTTTGTTTTCGATGTTTGCTTTTCCCAGTAAACATAGGGTAAAAAGATCTCAAGAAGCCATGCCTTGCATTTTTCATCTATCTCATATTGGGCAAGGCTTTCATCTGCCAGCAACCACCAATAATCGATTAGCCAAGCAATATCTTCAATCTGGCGACCAAATTTTCCCAAACGATCATTTTTATCATTGATACAGTACTTTGCCCGCAACAGAGATAGGTTTGCCAAGTTTTCCGACAGGTTCTCTTTTAAATCTGTTGAACTTTTTACACTATTTGTCTTCATATCAAATGGGTGAACGGCTTTTGATATGTCGTGAAGGGCGGTATGGTAAGATTTTTTACCTTCTGCTATATGCATCTGCTCATGTTTCAGTTTCTGAATTAATGCTTTTTGCGCACTGATTTTATTAACATTTCCAGCTACCTCCTTCAGGAGAGCTAAAGCCAGCAAGGCCTTATCTGTTTTCTTTTTGAGGACCGATATCTTTTTACCGAAAGCTGATCCAAATGTTTTTACAATTTCATATTCAGCATGAAATAGATCCGGAATACTCGGACAATTAAATCCTGTTTCACTCAGTTTTATCAATGCTTTTGCACGATCACTGACAAAATATTGAATATCAAGATTAAAGTTTTTTACAACAGTATTTGTTTTTTCAAACCATGTTTTATAGGTTCTATTATCGCTGGCTTCTTCAAAGAAAATGTACCCTGAAGATAGATCCATTAACACCAGGATCATTTCTTCAAAAAAGGTTTCATCAACACCCCCAACAATTTTAAGCGGTTTTACTGACATCTCAGATGATTGATGGATTTCCTGAAACTCAATTATAAGCTTTTCAATCTTCTTCCGCATAACTTTAATTGATGGAGCAGAGACACCAACATGTTTTTCAAGACGCAAAAGTTGAAAGAAATCAGAAATCATGTCAGCGCCGACACCGTGCCGGATTCCAAAATGAAAAATGGTTCCAAAAACAAGCAACTTTAGCCATGCCATTCCTTCAGCGCTTTCCCAAAAATGTGATTCAGGGTGAAGATTTCGTTTTTGAACAGCAATAACAATTCGATGTGCACTACTTTTTGATATTTCAACAAATTTAGCAAGTTTTCTTATAGAAACTTTGACCGGACTGCACTCGAAAAAAAAAACAACTTTTTGACTTCGTAATCGTAATGAAATATTAGAGCTCCACAATTAGCTTATTATTTTAATATCTGTGGGAGTTCTATTCAATAGGTTGAATTAAATGTCCAGTTCTTTAATCAAAACAGCGTAATCAGTTGCAAAAAAGTGTCCCGCCTTAAATCGGTAGCCGAATTTTAATATTCTTTTTGCTATCTTGGATAATCAACCCAATTGATTAAGGCAACATTGAAATATTCATGGCACATGGATCTTTATGATCACTTAGCGAAATGGAAAAATGAACAAAAAACTTCAAGATACTATAAATAAATTCATTTTGGCGGCAAAAATGATTGATGGTGCAGAGTATGCGGTCTTTGAGTTATCAGATGAAATAGGAAATTGTGTGATTCTTACCGGAGAAATATTGGATGACAATACTCGTGACAAAATAAACGAACTTGGAAAAAAGTACGGGCTTTTAATTTTGGCCCGGAATCTAAGTATTAAATATGACAACTGAGGCGATTAATGGGAGACCTGAATTGAACGGATATGACCAAACCAAACAGCAATAGACATTTTATCTCAATCCAAAAGCGATTTGGCTCAAGCATTCTTGCATCAATATAATGTTTCAAAATAACCATGCATTCGGATGATTGCGACCAGGGAAATGAGGAAAGCCAAGGTCAACAATCATGTTGTATTAAAAAATTTAAGTCTGAGTTTCAAACCGTCCTCCAATAACAAATCAAGTAAACATGCCCCCCGATGCAGGCGTTTTCTGTTCCTCTGGGATAGTTTCAAAAAATTTCCGAACATGCTCCAACTGAAAACTTGAATTTTAACAGGCTGGATGTGACGCTCCTAAAAAATTGAGAATCTGCTTTTCTAGAATTCTAATCAACTGGTAATCTTTGAGTAAGGTCCCGGTCATTTGCGGCTGATATAAAAAACTTATCCATTGAAGGATGTAAACAATAGCCCTTCAATTTAACATAATTTTTTTCTCTCCCCTTTATAACCGGGCTCTTCACATGGTGAAGACCCGGTTTCTTTTGTTTAGTGCAAGCATGAAAATTGATCCCCCAATACTACTCTATTAGCACATATTCTAAAATGAATTGAGAAAAACAAAGGCGACCGGTATATAAGCTCGCCCAGGCCTATCTGAAAGCAGCATTCAATACCAGAAGCATTGAGGATTATTCGTTATATATAAGGGGCAGATATTTATATTTTCTTCCTCCATCTCGTGGATAAGCCCCATATCGAACACTTCATACTGCTGAAAAAAATATCTGCCTGACGCGTCGGATGATCAATAAGGCATTATGGCCCGCAACCGCTCAGCAATTCCCACCAGCGCGCCTGTTTTAAAATGAATAGCATTCGCCGGGCAGACCTCCTGGCAGCAATAACAACGGATACAGGTCATATGATCAATGACAGCCCGGCGCTCAGCCACAAACTCAAGACTTCCCGGCGGACAGACCGCTGCGCATTTGCCGCAGTCCCGGCACAAGTCAGGGTCCTGAACCGGCCGGGAGGTCAGATGTCTGCGTATCAATCCAGATACAAAGCCCGGCACCATCATGGCTGATTCCAATACCGGCAATTGAAATTCTTTGGGAGTTAATCCATTTGGGTCGTCACCAACCATCTGTGTATCGGAACCATCGGATCGGACAAGGCTCCGGCGTACCGCGGCATTATACAACGGAAAACTTGCCGGATGGACGCCCAGCAAAGGTGCCAGAGCCAAATCCATGACCAGGGGATCACAGGAGGCGGCCAGAAAGCCTAAATGGCAGGGCGTACCGTTATTGGGTCCCCGGCCCTGCATACCCCAGACACCGTCGAGGATTGTCAGGGCCGGTTTGACCGTGCGGCAGATATCCAGCAAAAGATCGGCAAACATGATCCGATCTGCCCCGGCGTGCATATGCCACTGGCTTTTACGCGGGCCCACCACGGTACCGAAAAGATTTTTAACTCCCATGGTTAAAAGCATCATGCAATGGGTCTTGAGTTTGGGCAGGTTGATGACCACATCGGCAGTCAGTGCGGTCTCTTCCAGTTCCAGGGCATGGTATATAGAGCCTTCGGGCGTTTTGGCCAGGATGGGCCGGCAAAATTCAATCAAATCTGCCCCAAGCTCATCAGCCACCTCTTTCATGCCGGTAATCCGGGAAATGCGAGACACCTTGTCAATGGCCGGACTGTCTCCGATGACGACCCGTCCCCCGGCCTTTAACACCAATTTTCCCACGGTACGCACAACAGCCGGATCCGTGGTCACCCGATGCGCCAAAGGCGCGGCACTGAGCAAATTGGGTTTGAGCAGCACACGCTGTCCGGGACGCACAAACTTTTCCATGCCCCCGCACAACCTCACGGCCCGCTCCACGGCAGATACCACATTTGCCGCATCATAATCCGGACATGCACAAAGCGCCACCCTGGTCATAAAGGCTGTTCTTTTTCATTTTGAAAAAAGTCTTTAATATCCTCCAATATCAGGTACAGACAAGGCACAAGCCCCAAGGTAATCACCGTGGCAAACAAAATACCGAACCCGAGAGAGATGGCCATAGGAATAAGAAACTTTGCCTGGCGCGACGTTTCCATGATAATCGGCGCCAGGCCGCCACATGTGGTTAAGGTTGTCAAAAGAATGGGCCGGAACCGCTGTATTCCGGCAGCCCTGACCGCGGCCGCCACAGGCATCCCCCCGCGCACCAGCCGGTTGGAAAAATCAATGAGCACCAAAGAATCATTGATCACCACACCGGACATGGCCACAACGCCGAACAGACTCATAACGGAAAGGGAATACCCCATGATAATATGGCCCGCCACAGCCCCGATAATGCCAAAGGGAATACAGAGCATGATGATCAAGGGCTGGAAATAACTTTTAAAGGGAATGGCCAGCAGCGCAAACACACAAAATAATGATAGGCCCAGGCCTTTGACCAAAGCGCCTACACTCTCCTTGAGATCTGCCTGTTTACCCTTAAATTCGTATGACAGGCCCGGATATCCTTTCATAAGTGAGGGCAAGATCTCCTGCTTCATATCCCCGATAATATTCTCGGACATCGACTGGGGGGTAACATTGGCTGAGACCTGAATCTCACGCCGCCCGTCACTCCGGCTGATCACGGTATAGGCCCGCCCCTTGATGGTTTTAATGGCATCCCGAAGCATGATCTCCCCGTTTGGGGCATTGAGCACATAATTTTCAAATGCGGTTTCGGAAATGCGTTCATCTGCTGCCAGCCGAACCCTTACCGTGACCTCGTTTCTTCCCCGTTGGTTTTTCACCGCCTCGATCCCCTGGTAAGCACTTCGGATTTTGCCGGCAATGGTTTCCGGGGTAAGTCCCATGCGGTGACCGGCAGGGGTCAGGGTGATATCAAACTGCCGTTTTCCCTGGGCAGATCCGTCATCAATGTCCGAAACCATGGGGTACTCACCCAGACGCAGGGCAAGATCCTCACCGGCCCGATTCAGAATATCCGCATCCCGGTGGCTCAGGGCAATGGTCAGCGATTTGCCGGAACCGGGACCACCTCGGTTGGCTTCAAAGGTAATGGTCTCCAAACTGGGAATCGAGCCGGTTTTTTCCCGCCAAATACGGGTGACCTCGGAGGTGGAGATAGGGCGCACATGGGGATCAGTCAGATAAATCCTGGCCTGGATACTATTTTCACTGACTTGGGAAAAAATCCCTGTGGACAGATCTTGCTTGCCATTTTCATCCACGGTCTTTTGAGCCGATGCCACCAGGTGGGTTTCCACTTGCCGCACCTTGCTTTCGGGCGTGCCATAGGGCAGGTAAATTTCACAATAGGCGTAATCGGATTCAACTTTTGGAAACAAAACCATACCCATTTTTCCGGATTTTACATATCCAAAAGTGATCAGCAACAGGGCAAGCCCCAGGGCAAAAACCGTATACCGCCAGGAAAGCAGTACGGACAAAACCCGGCCATACACTGATTTGACCGTGGTTTCAAATTTTGCCGAAAATCGACCCTGCCAGGCTTCAAGAATATTCAAAGGAAAGAACAAAGGGCGGCTGGCATGACTTAAATGGGCTGGCAGGATAAACAGGCTTTCGATTAAGGAGACACCAAAAACGGCCACCACCACCAGGGGCATGGATTTAAAAATCTTGCCCATAATGCCGGGGATAAACATGATGGGCATAAAGGTGACCATATTGGTGATCACTGAAAAAAACACAGGAACGGCAATGCTTCTTGCCCCCTGGATAGAAGCCTCCAGAAACCCCATGCCCTGGCGGCGGCAATAATAGATATTTTCCCCCACCACCACGGCATCATCCACCACAATACCCAAAGTAACGATAAAGGCAAACATGCTTACCATATTGATGGTAAAATCAGTTGCAGCCAAAAAGAGAAAAGAGCCTAGAAATGAAATGGGAATACCCACACTGACCCAGAAAGCCAGGCGAATTTCAAGGAACAGGGCCAGGCATAAAAAAACCAGGCCAAGGCCAAGATAGGCGTTGCCCAGTAAGAGATCCGCCCTTTGGACAAAAATTTTGGACATATCCCTGACAATGCTTAAATGAATCCCTTCAGGCAAGTCCGCATTAATAATTTTCAGCATCTTTTGGGTGGCGTCAGCCACCTGGGTGGGGGTCTGTTTACCCACCCGGTAAACCGCTATGGTAACGGCCCGCTTACCGTTAAATGAGGCCCAGGTATCCGAATCCTCAAAACCTTCGCGGACCGTGGCAATGTCCGATAACACCAGCTGGGACCCGTCCTCCCGGGTGAAAATCGGCAATTTTGCATATTGTCGGGCATAGTCTTTGCGAGATTTAATGCGAAGCAGAATATCACCGCCCCCGGACTTGATAGCCCCACCGCCCAGTTCCACAGACGCCGTGGAAATGGCATCAGCCACATCGGACAGGGTCATACCGTAACGCCGCAGGGTATTGGTGGAAATCTCCACCAGGATCTCCCGCTCCCTGACGCCCTCCAGGGCCACCTGGGTGATTGCAGGATCTGATAAAAACCTGTCCCTGATATCGTCGGCAAGGTCCCGCATGGTGGTTTCCGGCGCATTCCCGTAAAGTGCCAGACGCACCACTTCCCGCTGCCGGGAGGTGATGGTGACCACCGGGTCTTCCGCCTCATCCGGAAAGGTGTCAATCCGGTCCACCTCACTTTTAATCTCCTGCCACAACCGGGTGACATCAGCCCCGTCAAGGGCTTCTATGATGACCGACGCACTGCCTTCTAGTGCCTCGGATGTAATCTCATCAATGCCTTCAAGATCCCGCACCGCCTCTTCCACAGCCAAAATAATACCGGACTCCACCTCTTCGGGACTGGCTCCGGGATAGGCCACTGAAATACTTACCGTATCCAGAGAAAATTCGGGGAATACCTCCTGCTTGATGTTAAAGACCATGAAAAGGCCGCCCACAAGGAAAACCGCCATGAACAGATTGGCGGCCACAGTATTACCGGCCATCCAGGCGATGGCACCCCTTGGCCCGTGTTCTGCTGGACCGGGAGAACCCGGATTATGTTCAGACATTATGGGCTCTCCTGTAAAGCCAGGGTCAAGGCCATGCCCGACACAGGTGCGGAAAGATCAGAAGAGATCACAAAGTCACCCGGAAAAAGTCCGGACTGAATAAACACCCGGTCATTTTCAATCCACACCGGGGCCACCTTGCGGATATCCAGGCGCCCGTCATTATATATCCATAAACTGGAATCCTCCCGGACCAAAGTCCGGGGCAGGGAAAACACATTGTCAAAGGCCTGGCCTTGGATGAATGCTTCCACATGATCGTTCAGCAGCATGGCGGGACGACCTTTGGCAGGCCCAAGTCCTAAAGGATCATCCACCTGGATAATAACGCCTGCCATGCGACTTTGCTCGGTCACAGTTCCGGTGGTCCGCACCACACGACCCTCCCATTCCCGGCCCGCATAAAGGGAGCGGATACGAGCTGGACTGCCGTTGGTTTCATGGACCCGAATCCGGTCCAAACGGTCCAAAGGCACCTGGACTTCCACCTGGTAGCAGGTCACGTCCACCAGGGTAGCAAGGGTTCCCTGAGCTGCGGTCATGGCCCCTTCATCCACCTGTTTGGACAACACCAGGGCGTAGAATGGGGCAATTATTCTGGTCCGTTCCAGGTCCAGGCGTGCAGCGTCAAGATCGCTTTTGGCACTTGCCACGGCAGCCTGGGCCTGCTCAAGCTGGGGTTCTCGGAGCACCAGACTGGTCTCCGGTATCTCATTAGGCGACATTGTGGCCATGAGCTTGAGCTCTTCTTTTGCAATCTGCTGCTGGCCCTTTTCAATTTCAAAATCAGCCTGGGCCTGGGCCAATGCGCTTTGGGCCTTGTTCACGGCAAGCGTATAGTCAGCCGGATCAATCCGGACCATGGCCTGACCCTTACGGATCAATCCCCCCTGGACAAATTCCGGGGCCACCTGGATGACCGTGCCGGCCACCTGGGATTTAATTTCCACTTCCCGGTCCGGCTGGACTGTACCCATGGCCCTGATCTGTGCCGTGACCCGATCGGGATTCACTTTTATGATATCCACCACTGGCGCGGTTTTCTCAGCAGGTTTGCGTTTAAATTTCACTGCTTTTGATTTGTAGTACCAAAATCCGGCAACCCCTAAGGCAATCAGGCACACAGGCAGAATAATTTTCAAAAGGATTACACTCAGGGACGTCTGTGAAGCAGTCTGATTCATAAATCACTTGGCTCCGGTATTATTATGTTGTGCCGGGACGGCGTTAAAAAAAGAACCTTGCCGACCTGTTACTTTATAAAGCGCAATGCGTTCTTTGACATAGGTAGCCTGCTCGCTGACCAGCTGACGTTCCAGGAGTTCCATGGAAGCCCAGGCCGAAAGATAGTTCAGGTAACTGCTCTGGCCGTTCAGATACTGAACCCGGGCATCCTGCAGGGTCACCTTGACTGCTGAAAGCTCCTGCTCTAAAAGACTAATATAGGCTTTCTGACGATCAATGGCCACCAGGGCATCCTCCACCTCGCGGATCGCGTTGGCAACGATTTTAGCATAGGTATTAACTTCTTCACGAACCACGGCCCGGGTACGTTCAATTTCGGCTTTGCGCTCCCCGCCGTCCAGCAGGGGACCTGCCAGGGCAGCGCCCAAGGAGAGCACCCAGTTCTGGAACAGCAGATCCAGGGTGCCGCTGGAAAACACAGCCGAGGCAGACAGGGTCAGTTCCGGCAACAGATCGGCCTTGGCCGCTTCCACGTCCAGGGCGGCCGCTTCAAGGCGCATCCGGGCCGCCCGGATATCGGCCCTGTTTTCGAGCAGATCAGCGGGGATACCGGGCTGGGGTACCAGAAAGGTTTGGGGAAGGTCTATAGTGGACACCGCCACAGGCATCCCGGGTGTCTGTCCCAAAGACAGGCCCATGGCATTGACCAATTGTTTTTCTTCTTTTTCAAGCAAGGGCATGGCAGAAAGCACCTGGGCCAGTGCTTGTCGCTGCTGGGAGACTTCCAAGGCCGTGGCCATGCCGTTGATAAAGCGCAATTCCTGCAGTTTCAGCGTCATCCGGTTGGCTTCTATCTGTCGGGTAAGCACTTGTATACGGGTCCGCACGGACACAATATCCACCCAGGTGTCGGCAATATCCGTGGACAGGGTCAGTGCCCCATCCTCCAAATCCTGGAGTGCAGCCAGGTATTCCAGCTCACTGGCATTGACATCGGCACGATTTTTCCCCCACAGGTCCAGGGTATACCCAGCAATCAGGGAAGCCGAATAGCTGTGATCATGGTCCGAAGAACTTGACTGACCGGGGGCTTTAAATTGGGAATAATTTCGTTCGCCTTCAAGGGAATAATCAAGGGTGGGGCCAACATTCGATTGTTCGCTTTTCACATCAGCCAGGGCCTGGTCAGCCTGGGCTTTAAGCACTTTTAAATCATGATTGGCGCCAAGACCGGTCTGGATCAGTTCGCTCAATTCATCAACGCCAAAAGCAAGCCACCACCCGCCGGCCGGATTTTCTTCACCGGCCCGGGGCGTTGCAGTATCAACCTGATGAACATAGGCATGAGGCATTTCAACGGGCATCACAGCCGCAGGATCAGGAGAAATCAGATTGCAGCCCGCAATAAAAAAAACCGACACCAGTACAATGACGATCAAAGCATAACGCATCATTTCACAACCCATTGTCTATCACTTCAAAATTATTGCCAGACAAAAATATACCATGGCCTTTGCGCTATAGCCAGATCATTTCACCGGGTTGGTCAGGTCCTGCGACATACAGAGCCGTGGACAAGGGGTCAAGATTTTTGGACATCTCTGTGGACGCTTTTTCAGGACAATTATTTTCTTCGCTTAAATGGGCAAGCACCACATGGTCAAGATCTTTGTGAAAAACTTGCGCCACCAAGTCCCTTGCATCCTGGTTGGAAAGATGGCCGGTTCGCGACTGGATTCGCTGCTTCAAATACCAGGGATAGGGACCTGCCATGAGCATTTCCGGGTCATGGTTGGCTTCAATGTAAAGGGCATTGGCATTACTTAAATGGGTTCGCACAAGATTTGTGACTACCCCAAGGTCCGTGGCAATGCCGATCTTTTTTCCCTGGTGTTCCAAGGTAAGGCCTGCAGGATCGCAGGCATCGTGGCTGATGGAAAAGGGGTTGACGACCAGGGATCCGATGTCAAAGGCAGCCCCGCATTCAAAAAGATTGATCCGGTCGATTTTGCCTAACCCCTTGCAGGCATTAAAGGTGTCGGCGGTCACATAGACAGGAATATTGAACCGACGGCTCAACACTCCTGCCCCTTTAACGTGATCGGTGTGTTCGTGGGTGATGATGATGGCTTTCAGTTCATCCGGCGTCCGTCCGACGGCAGCCAGCCGGCGCTGGATCTCTATGCCTGAAAGCCCTGCATCAACAAGTACGGCAGTATCCGGTGTGGATACAAATATGGCATTCCCCTTGCTGCCGCTGGCAAGGGGACATAGGCAGAATGAGCTATTTTCCGGCTTCTTCTGCATCTTTTTTAGCTGCTTTATAGGAAAGCTTGATTTTTCCGTCCCGGGTGATATCCAGCACCTTGACTTTGATCACTTCGCCTTCCTTGACCACATCGGTGACTTTCTTAACCCGGTAGTCTGCCAGTTCCGAAATGTGAACCAGCCCGTCAGTACCGGACTTAATATTCACAAAGGCACCAAAATCTGTAATTTTTACCACAGCCCCTTCGTAGATGGCACCGATCTCGGGATCCATGGCAATATCCTTGACCATGGCCACGGCCTTGGCGGAATCCTCTTCATTTTCAGCGGCAATTTTTACAATGCCGTCATCATTCACCTCGATGGTAGTGTTGGTATCGGCCTGTAGTGCCCGGATCACCTTGCCGCCCGGGCCAATGATATCCCGGATCTTGTCCTTGTTGATCTGGACGGATACAATTTTGGGTGCACGGGGGGATATGTCCGCCCTTGACTGATCCAGGGTATCGAGCATCTTCTGCAGGATGTGCAGACGACCGCCATTGGCCTGATTCAAAGCATCTTCCATAATCTGTTTGGACAATTCTTTGATTTTGATGTCCATCTGCAGCGCGGTAATGCCGTCTTTAGTGCCGGCAACCTTGAAGTCCATATCACCGAAATGGTCCTCGTCCCCAAGGATATCGGAAAGTACAACCGTATTGTTTTCATCAGAGACCAGCCCCATGGCAATGCCGGATACCGGCGCTTTAACAGGCACACCGCCGTCCATCAGTGCCAGGCATCCGGAACATACGGTTCCCATGGAAGAAGACCCGTTGGATTCCGTGACTTCCCCTACCAGACGAATGGTATATTCAAATTCATCATGGGGTGGAATGACCGGGGCCAAGGCCCTGTGGGCCAAGTTTCCATGGCCGACATCGCGGCGGGACGGCCCACCCGGACGTTTTACCTCGCCAACGGAAAAGGGAGGAAAATTATAATGAAGCATAAATGCCCGGGTCAAATTATTGGAGTTCAGTGTCTCCAAACGCTGTTCATCCAGACCCGAACCCAGGGTAAGGACGCCCATAACCTGTGTTTCACCCCGGGTAAACAGGGCAGAACCATGGGGCCGGGGCAGACAGCCAACTTCGCAGGTGATCTGACGAATTTCATCAAAGGCGCGACCGTCAATGCGTTTGCCTTCTTTGAGAACAATATCCCTGGACACTTTTTTCACGGTTTTGCTGAAAACTTCCTTGATCTCTTTAACTTTTTCCGGATATTCAGACTCAAATTGGGAAACAGCCTCATCCTTAAGTGCACCCAGGGCGTCCTGGCGTTCAAGTTTAGTTTTAATCTGAACCTTTTCATGAATCTTATCCCAGGCCCAATCCTGAACCTTGGCGGCAAGAGCCTCATCCTTTTCCGGCGGAATAAATTCACGCTTGGCTTTTCCCACGGTGCTTTTCAACTCTTCTTGCAGGGCAATGGCAGGCTGCATGGCTTCATGGCCAAAGAAAATGGCATCCAGCATATCCTTTTCAGATACAATATCGGCGCCGCCTTCCACCATAACAACACCGGTTTTGGAACCAGCCACGGTCAGGTCAATATCGCTTTGTTCCATCTGCTCAGGCGTAGGGTTGGCAATGAACTGCCCGTCGACCCGTCCCACTTTGATACCGGCAATGGGGCCGTCAAATGGGATGTCTGAAATTTCAAGGGCAGCAGACGCCCCGATCATGGCAAGGATGCCCGGTTCGCACAACTTATCCGTGGACATCACGGTTGCGATGACCTGGGTTTCAAAATTATAGCCATCCTCAAACAAAGGCCGGATAGGCCGATCAATGAGTCGGGCGTTTAGGGTTTCCTGTTCCGAAGGCCGGCCGATTTCCCGCCGGAAATAGTTCCCCGGGATTCTGCCGGCTGCATAAATTTTTTCCTGATATTCAACGGACAAGGGCAAAAAGCTGATGTCCTCTTTGGGATTTTTAGCAGCCACCGCCGTGACAAGCACCATGGTTTCCCCATACTGCACCATCACGGACCCGGAGGCCTGTTTGGCAATTTTTCCTGTACTGATCGTTAATTCTTTGCCGCCGATATCGGCTGAAACAACTTTTTCCATAATTTCTCCTGATAAACTAAAAATTGAGATAATGTATAGCCGGAAATAAGAATTTTATCCAACGCCGGTTCCCAAAAGAGCGAATGCTTACAATTTGGGCAAAAAGGCTATTTCCGGATGGACACTAAAAAAATGGGCGGCATAAGGTAGAAAAAGAGCTTACATATCATAAACCCGCATGTTTACCATCAAACATCTCAATGAGTGCCAAGGTTGGTTTGATAGCAAAAATGCGAACTTATATAAAAGCAATTCCCGTCTTGTACCGCCCTGCTGAAAACAAAAACCGGTTTTTGACCCAAAGCGCATCAAAAACCGGTTTAAGAAGAACATCTTATCTTCTGAGCCCGAGATTCTCGATCAATGCACGATATCTGTTAATATCTTTTTTCTTGAGATAGTCCAGAAGACGTCTGCGCCGACCGACCAGAATTAAAAGCCCCCGTCTTGAATGGTGATCTTTTTTATGGGTCTTCAAATGATCAGTCAGATAGCTGATCCTGTGGGTTAAAATGGCCACCTGAACTTCAGGTGAACCGGTGTCGGACTCATGGAGTTTGAATTTTTCAATCATCTCCTCTTTATTCTCTGCAAGTAGTACCACTGTAACACTCCTTTATTTGGAATAAATTAAAATTCGATGCCATAAATAGACAAGCAGTTCACATCAATTGCCTTTTATCCAATATTCCATTCAGAAAAAAGCCAATAAACAGCCCGGACATCGAAGAGATAGCCTGATATTTTTACCAGTTACGCATTAAAAACGCAACAATATTTGTATGTTTGTCCGGATTTATCCGGGGTTACGATGGCCAGCAGGGTATCATCGGAATCCAGAACCCGGATATCTGAAATAATATTTTGGACTTCGTTTTTATCACCGGCAATCAGCAAGTCATCGGGCATGGGTATTTCTGCCACGGACAGGGGCTGGCCATGCTTAACTTTACCGGCGATTTCATTGTCTGCAACTATAGCCGGAAGAAAATCCAGGCACTGGGACATGGATATGAACCGCGCCTCTCTATCAAAAGAAGACATCTTCTCAAAGCAATCAAGATCCTCAGCATGTTCAATCTTAAACTGCCCGGCCCGGGTACGCTGCAAGGCAGACAAATGGGCACCGCACCCCAATGCCAAGCCGATATCATGGGCCAGGCTGCGAATATAGGTCCCCCCCGAGCATGTCACAGGCATGTCAAAAACCGGATGGTTGTTCGTATCCATGCGAAAGTTTTCCATGGTAATGGACATGATTTCAATAGGCCGGGGCGGTTTCTCAATAATTTGTCCCTGGCGGGCCAGTTTATACAGGGGTTGACCTTTATGCTTCAGGGCCGAATAAGCCGGAGGGATCTGTTCCTGGTGCCCTAAAAAACCCGTCACCACATCTTTGACTTGATCTAAACCCAGAGCGGAAAGATGATCGGAAGGCGCTGTGTGGGTAACCGTACCGGTGCAATCATAGGTGTCGGTTTCGATGCCAAGGGTAACCTGGGCATAATACCCTTTCACACCTTTTAAAAAATATTTTGAAATTCGGGTGGCCTGTCCCACGGCAATGGGCAATACCCCTGTGGCAAAGGGATCCAGGGTTCCTGTATGCCCAATCTTTTTTACCTTGAGCAAACGCTTTAGCCGACTGACCACCCCGGCCGAAGAGATGCCTTTAGGTTTATTAACAACAAGAATGCCATTTTTCATTCAGCAGGATCGCCACAAGTCCCGTCCGGGGCATCGGAATCGGAGTCCGCGTCCCGGTTCTCCCCCTTGGGGGCTGCATCAATCAGTGCATCAAGACGGGCAGCCTCATCAAAGGAGTCGTCATGGATAAAACGCAGGTCCGGCATAATCCGCAAGTCCAGTTTCGGGGCAATTTTTTTCTTAATAAACCCCTTTGATCTCTGGAATCCTTCCAGGGTTTTACGGATTCTTTTTTTATCCCCGAACACCGTGACATAGACATAAGCCAAGCTCAAATCCGGGGACATTCTCACACCGGAAATCGTTGCCATCTCCATTCTGGGGTCCTGCATCTTTTTGGACAAAAGTTCTGTTATGGCCTGCTGAATCTTTATGGAGACTCGTTCGGCACGTGCATAGGGTTTCATAGGCCTGTTCCGCTATCCCTGGTATTTAACTTCTTCAACTTCATAGCATTCAATAGCATCACCCGGCTTGATATCATTATACTTCTCAAGGCCGATACCACATTCATATCCCTGTTCAACTTCCTTGACGTCATCCTTGAACCTGCGCAGGGAAGACAGTTCAGTATCACACTTGATAATACCGTCACGCAGCAGACGCACCTTCTTGCCGCGCACCACTTTGCCTTCCGTAATACCGCACCCGGCAATAGTCCCGATTTTGGGAACCACAAAGGTGTCCCGGACTTCTGCTCGGCCAATGATATTTTCCTGGAAAGTCGAAGGCATCATACCGTCAAGGGCGGCCTTGATATCATTAATTACGTCATAGATGATATCGTAGAAACGCATGTCCACGTTTTCATCCTTGGCAAATTTGCGGATCTGGGGTGCGGGGCGAACATTGAATCCGATGATAATGGCATCGGACACGGCGGCTAAAGAAACATCGGATTCATTGATAGTACCCACAGCGGAATGAACGATCTTAACCTCAACTTCTTCCTTGGCCAGATCGTTAAGGGAGTCATTAAGCGCTTCAATGGAGCCCTGAACGTCTGCCTTAACAATAAGTTTGAGTTCCTGAATTTCTGCACTGCCAAGATTTTCAAACATTTTTTGAAGATTTGCCCGACTCTTCTTAGCCAATTCCTTGGCCCGCTGTTTTTGCATACGATGACCCGCAATCTGCTTGGCATCCTTGTCTGACGCAACAGCCACAAACTCGTCACCGGCATCAGGCACGCCAGCCAGACCCACAATCTCCACAGGTGTGGAAGGTCCTGCCGATTCCACCCTGCTTCCGGAATCATCAATCATGGCCCGGATATGGCCGGAATGAAGACCACAGACAACGGGATCACCATCCCTTAAGGTGCCCTGTTTTACCAGTACGGTGGCCACAGCACCACGGCCGATGTCCAGACGAGATTCCACCACGTAGCCCGTGGCCTTCCGATCCGCGTTGGCCCGCAGTTCCAGAACTTCGGCCTGAAGCAGCACCATTTCAAGGAGTTCATCAATTCCCTTACCGGTTTTTGCGGAGACCTTTACAAAAATGACATTACCGCCCCAGTCCTCGGCCAGCAGATCATGTTCGGACAGCTCACGCATAATACGGTCCGGGTCAGCACCCACCTTGTCCATCTTATTCACAGCCACGACAACAGGTACGCCTGCAGCCTTGGCATGATTGATGGCCTCAACGGTCTGGGGCATTACACCGTCGTCGGCGGCCACCACCAGAATAACAATATCCGTAATCTGGGCACCCCGGGAACGCATGGCGGTAAATGCGGCATGGCCCGGCGTATCAAGAAAGGTGATCCGTCCGCCGTTGGGCGTTTCCACATTGTATGCACCAATGTGCTGGGTAATGCCGCCGGCCTCACCGCTTGTGATTTTAGATTCCCGGATCACGTCCAGCAATGAGGTTTTACCATGGTCAACATGCCCCATGATTGTAACCACAGGGGGGCAGGCTTCCAAAGTTCCGGTATCCTCCTCCTCGGGCACGACATTAAGCAAAGCATCTTCTTCGAAGCTTGCCTTTTCAACTTCAAAATCAAATTCAGCGGCCACAAGGGAAGCGGTGTCATAATCAATGGTCTGGTTCACCGTGGCCATTACACCCAGCCCCATAAGCTTGACAATCATTTCGTTGGCTTTGATGCCCATACGCTTGGCAAGCTCTGCCAGCTCAATCGCCTCATCTATTTTTACGCGACGTTTAATTGCCTTGGGTGTTGTAATCTGGGTTTTCTGAAAGCTGCCTTTTTTACCCTTAGGATCTTTTCTGCCTTTTTTCTTCCGGCCGCCTCTGCCCCGGTATAGGTCATTACCCTCCACAACAGATTTTTTCTTACGCCGTGTCTTCCTGGCTCCGGGGCCGTCAGTGGATTGAGGTTCATCACGGCTCTTTCCCCGCTTACGGTCATTGGGAGCCGCAGACGGCGGTAGCCCAAGGCCTTGGTCCGGAACATCCGAAGGCCCACCAGTGCGCGCCACCGGCTGTTTGCGAGCAGGCCCACCAGCGCCCGCCACTGGCTGTTTGCGGGCAGGCCGATCATGATCGTTTCCAGAGCTTGAATGATTCTCTCCGGCTTTCATTCGTTTTATATTTTCTAAAACCATGGGATCCGCCACTCTGACGATCTTGGCAGGAGTTGTTTTCTTCTTCTTCTTTTTACGTTTACTCTGGCCATTACCCTCTTCAGAAGAGTCCTCTTCACCAGGCTGCTCCGTATTCTGTTTCTGTTCCGGCGACTTTTTTCGGTCATCGCTCACCGGCTCCGACAATGATTTACCCTTCCCGGAATCTGCCGGTTTAGGCGTATCGTCTTTATTTTTAGCTTCGGATTCAACGGCTATCATAGGCTTTTCTGCATTCTCATTTTCTTGCTGTTTTACAGCATTGTCATCTTTGGCGGGGGCCTTTTCAATCTTTTCTTCAACATCCACAGCCACGTCTTCGGGCTCCAGAGGCTCTTCAACCTTAACAGGCTTGATAATTTTGGCGGGTTCGCTATTTTTGGACCCAGCTTTTTTGGCTGGCCGTTTTACATCCTTCTCTTTTTGGGATTTCGACGCATCCTCACCACCCTGGGTAACCGGTTCCTCCGCCTTCGCCGCTGCAACAGCACCATCATCCAAGCCATGTATCTTTTCATGATCACCAGGGTCTTGCACAGTCGATTCGTCGGATTCAAATGAATGATCCATATCCTCATCCCTCTCCAGTTCATCATCCTGGGATGTCGTCTTTGTCCTACGCCTACGGATTACCGACGGACGGACTTTAACCTCATTGGAGCGCTTCTTTTTACCCAATAAATTCTGTTTGACAGCCGTGACCTCACTGCTAGCCAGAGCACTCATATGGCTTTTAGCATCTATTTCCAGCTCTTTAAGCTTTTCAAGAAGCTGCTTGTTTGTCATGTTCAGATCTTTAGCTAACTCGTATACCCTGACCTTGGCCATTCGTTGCCCCCAGTAATCCTCTATAGTTGATTCTTTTGAAATTCGTTCCCCGCGTTACCGATGCAACAATCCTCATTCCTCTGATTTTTCATCCGGTCCATCTTCAACATCAGCAAACGTTTCTCCGTCACCGGCATTGTCATCCACATAAATATCGGTGTTCTGAGAAGATGCAGGCTGCAATAATTCAGCCCGGGCCCGTTCCCGCTCATCTTCCAGCAGATGTCCGGCTTCTTCTATCATTGCTTGGGCATCTTCCTCGGAAATATCTAAAAAGGCCGCAATATCCTCGGGTATGGCATCCAGAACATCCAGAAACGAAGAATAACCGGCCTTAAACAGCAACTCGGCTGCCGACAGACCCACTGAGGACAGTTTCATCAAACTGTCGTATCCCTCCTTGACTTCCCGGCTATATTCCTCTTCACTGGTGACTTCAAGATGCCAACCGGTGATCTCACAAGCAAGGGACACATTCTGACCACCCTTACCAATAGCAATGGAGAGATATTCATCATTTACGATCACCTCCATAGACTGGTTGTCTTCATCAATGATAACCCTTGCGATTTCAGCCGGGGACAAGGCATTGCATACAAATCGTGCAACGTCCGGACTCCACTGAACAATATCTATTTTCTCGCCCCGCAACTCCTGAACAATACTCTGAACCCGGTTACCCTTAACACCCACACAGGCGCCTACGGGGTCCACATCGGAATCAATGGAGGAAACAGCAACTTTTGCCCTTACGCCGGGCACACGCGCTGAACCACGGATGGAAACAATGCCTTCTGCCACCTCCGGCACCTCGGTTTTAAACAATTCAACCAAAAATTCCGGATGGGTCCGGGATAAAACAATCTGGGCACCTTTGGATTCTTCCAGCACATCAAGAACATAAGCACGGATCCGATCCCCCCGTTTATAACTTTCCTTGGGCATCTGCTCCCTTGGCCGCAGTACGGCCTCTGCCTGCCCCAAATTAATAATGATGGCGCCCCGGTCAAACCGTTGGACAATGCCGTTGATTATTTTGCCTTTTTTATGAATAAAATTCTCATATACGGCATTGCGCTCTGCTTCCCGCATTTTCTGGATGATCACCTGCTTGGCGGACTGGGCTGCAATGCGGCCGAATTCCTCGGTATCCATTCGAATTCCCAAAGAGTCACCGATTTCACATTCAGGATCAAATTCAAGCCCTTCTTCCAAGGTCAGCTCACTGTCCGAATATTCAACCTCCTCAACAACCTCTTTAAAATGGAAAACTTCAACATCTCCGCTTTTTTCATCATAATGGACTTCGATGTCCGCCCTTGGGCCAATTTTTTTTCTGGCGGCAGAAACAATGGCCTCTTTCAAGGTATTAATAAGGATGGCAGCATCAATACCTTTTTCTCGGCTTACTTGATCGATCACCCTTTTTATGTCTGTAATAAACATGTTAAACGCTCTCCATTTTACTGACCTGCAAGAATTGCTCTCATGATATTGGTTCCGGAAACATCAAAGGACTGACCGTCAACTGCAATCGTCACAGAATCATCATTTGTCTTCTCAAGAATCCCGGTGAATTTCTTTCTTCCCTCCACGACTTCATGGGTTTCAATTTTAATTCGCTCACCCTGGAATCTGATAAAATCCGCCTTTGTCTTCAACGGGCGGTTTGGACCAGGGGATGAAACTTCCAGGCGGTAAGCACCAATATTCTCAATATGGATATCGATCAGATCCCCAAGTTCCCGGCTGACTGCCACACAGTCATCCAGACCAACCCCTTTGGGCTTGTCTATATAAATTCGTACAAATTTTTGCCGATTACGGACAACACATTCAATGTGCACCAGCTCCAATCCCAAAGAGTCAATCAAGGGTTCGGCCACAGCCAGAATCTGCTGTTCAACGGCGCCGAAATTTTTAGAATTTATAAATGCCATACCCTGCAGCAATCGTCCTTTTTCCACAAATACAAAAACGGGCAGATGCCCGTTCCAGATACGAAAACATTAGAAAATCCTCACCAAAATATCAGGTTCAGATCATACTTTCCCCCAAACAAGTGGAACAAATCTGCCAGCCCATACCAATTTGATTTGGAGCGGGCAACGAGATTCGAACTCGCGACATCAAGCTTGGGAAGCTTGCACTCTACCAACTGAGTTATGCCCGCATTTTAGCGGTTAAATATAACAAGACATATTAAATTTGTCAATACCCTTATTATATAACCGCATTTTCCATTTTATCACCGGTTTTCCCAGATGAATTGCACCACCTTAAAATTATCCGGGCAATCCCGCCTTAAAATCATCAATAAGCTTCTGGGACAGCTGATCATGAATTTTTTTAATATTTTTTTCTGTCAAGGTTTTTGAAGCAGAGCGGTAGATTATCCTAAATGACAGGGACTTTTTATCTTCACCGATGTTCCGGCCCTCAAATACATCAAAAAGGAAATAGTCTTCAATTAACCCCTGTTTTTGAGCAAAGGTTGAAATGGTATCCATCATGGCACCAACCTCAATATGCTTTGACACAATAAAGGTCATGTCCCTGGAAATTGATGGGAATTTTGGCAGCTCAACCGCCTGAATAGCCTGGGGCAGCGCTTTTTCAAGACTTTCCATGTCCAGATCAAAAAGATAAGCATCCTGTTTCAAACCAAAGGCCGCCCCCACATCCGATGCTATTTTGCCAAGCGTACCAAGAATCAAGCCGTCTTTGACAACCCTTGCACCATACCCCGGCTCAAAATAGGGACATATCCCGGCATCGGTTCTTTCATAAATAACATTGAAAATCTGAAGAGAGTCCAGCAATCCCTGTACAACACCCTTTAGATCAAAAAAATCCACAGCTTCTTTTTTGGAATACCAGGTCTGGTCACAACGGTATCCGGTGATCAACCCGCCAAGCACCTCTACTTCCTCGGGCTGCTCACCCGGGGCCTTGTCATAGAAAATTTTGCCGATTTCAAACAACTGAAGCGTGTCCACCTGCTTGGCCGTATTCCGGGCCATAGATTCTAGCAACCCGGGCACAATGGATGTCCTAAGGACTGCCATCTGGTCGGAAATGGGATTTAAAATCTCAACCATCTGGGTTCGTTTATCGGGTCCTTCAATACCCATGCGCTCACAGGCATCCTTGCGGATAAAATTGTAATTGATGGCTTCACAAAATCCAAATCCGGTCATAGCCTGGCGAATTTTGCCGCGCAGCACCAAACGACCGGCAAGGGGCCGACCTTGGGCTTTTACCAAAGGATAACTGGTTTCAATTTTATTATATCCCCACAGCCGGGCCACCTCTTCGGAAAGATCCTCGGGACGGGCTACGTCGACTCTGAAAGAGGGGACATGAACCCGCAGACCACCATCGTCCTTCTTATCCACATCGAACGCCACAGACGCCAAAATCCGTGTCATCTCATCTGGAGAAAATGAGGTCCCTAATCGCACATTCAACGCCTCGGGGCTCAAATCGATGGTAACAGGCTGGGCCTTGACGGGATTCTCATCAATAATTTCTTTGGCGATGGTCGCCGAACAGAACTGCGCCATTAATGAAACGGCTCTTTTCAAGGCAAACATGGTGCCTTCAGGATCGACACCACGCTCAAACCGATGAGAGGCATCCGAAGAAATCCCAGTCCTTTTAGCGGTACGCCGAATGGACACAGGGTTAAAATAGGCACTTTCGACTAACACCCGGGTAGTTGCATCGGTAATTTCAGAATTTTCTCCGCCCATGACACCGGCAATACCCACAGGCTTTTCCCCGTCACAGATCATGAGCATTTCAGGGTCAAGTTTATGGACTTTCGAATCAAGCGTTGTAAACTCAAGCGCCTCATCGCCGGTTTTTCCGGCTGTTCTTACAATAATTTTATTTTTGGCGATATTGTCATAATCAAAGGCATGCAAGGGCTGCCCGGTTTCCATCATAACAAAGTTGGTGATATCCACTACGTTATTGACAGAAGAGAGCCCGACGGCTTCAAGGCGCCGCTTCAACCAAAGCGGAGAAGGACCGACCGTGACATCAAAAAGCATGCCGGCAGTATATCTTGGGCACAATTTAGGATCTTCAATCTCCACAGTGACAAAATCGTGAATATTCCGGGAATCCATGTGCGCTTCCGGAAACGCCACATCCGGCAGGGTCACCTTATTTTGGGGTTCTGTAAACGCCCCAATTTCCCGGGCTACTCCAATAAGGCTCAGACAGTCCGGCCGATTAGGGGTCAAATCAATCTCAAAAACAGCATCATCCAGATTCAAGGCGGATGCAAGGGGGGTCCCTGAAACAAACTGACCTTCAAGATCCATAATACCGGATGCGTCATCCGCAAGCATCAGTTCAGCAGCTGAACATAGCATTCCATGGGACGGTTCGCCCCTCAGTTTGCTTTTCTTAATTTTGAAATCACCGGGCAGTACAGCCCCCGGCAGAGCACAGGCAACATACATACCCTCCCTGACATTGGGTGCGCCACAGACGATGAAAGAAGGTTCCTCTTTTCCAATATCAACAGCACAGCAGGTAAGCTTGTCAGCATTGGGATGCTGCCTTGCCTGTACAACCTGACCCACAACCACATTATCCAGGTAATCATAAAGACTTTCCACCCCATCCACTTCAAGACCGGCCATGGTAAGCCTGTCGGATATCTCCTGGGGATCAAGATCAATGGGAATATATTCACGCAACCAGCTTAAACTGACTTTCATAATTAGAACTGCCCCAGAAAACGCATATCGTTTTCGAAATATTTTCTGATATCATCAATTCCGTACTTGAGCATGGCAACCCGCTCCATACCAAGGCCAAAGGCAAACCCTGTATACTTTTGGGTATCATAACCGACATTTTCAAACACAGCGGGGTGGACCATACCGGCACCAAGAATTTCAATCCAGCCAGTCTTCGAACATACCCGGCAGCCTTTGCCCTTGCACATGACACAGCGGATATCAACCTCAGCACTGGGTTCGGTAAAAGGGAAAAAACTGGGCCTGAACCGCAACGAAGTATCCTTATCAAAAAACTGCTGAACAAACGTGGTCAGCACCCCTTTTAGATCTCCAAAGGAGATATTTTTGTCCACCATCAAGCCTTCCACTTGATGAAACATAGGGGTATGGGTCAGATCCGAGTCACAGCGGAACACCTTGCCAGGAGAAATAATGCGCACAGGCGGCTCATTTTTTTCCATTACCCGGGGTTGGGAACCTGACGTATGGGTTCTCAATACTATATTTTCAGACACATAAAAGGTATCCTGCATATCCCTCGCCGGATGATATGGGGGAATGTTCAGGGCCTCGAAGTTATAATAATCGGTCTCAACTTCCGGGCCTTCAGCAATGTCAAACCCCAGGCGCAAAAAAATACCGCAGATCTCGTCTATCACCTGAGTGACGGGGTGCAGGGCGCCTTTTTTGACCATACGCCCAGGCAGGGTGATATCAACACCTTCAGCAGTACCTCCCGCACCGGCTTCCAGGCCGGTTTGGGCCTGCTTTACTGCCTTTTCAAGCTTTACCTTCAGCAGATTACCATTTCTCCCTGCAGCAGGACGTTCGTCCATCGGCAGGGATGGGATGTTGCGCAAAAAAGCGGTGAGCAATCCCTTACGGCCCAGAAAATGTGTGGAAACTGACTCAAGAGTTTCCTTTGAATCTGCCGTGCTGATTTGTTCCAGGGCCTGTTTTTCAATGTCTTGGAGATTGTTTTGCAAGGTTCCCCCGAAAATACGCTTTTAGTTCAATTTGGCAGACGCCTGGGAAGCCAGCTGGGAGAATCCCGCGGGATCAGATACAGCCAGATCAGCCAGAACTTTTCTGTCCAGTTCACTGCCGACAAGCTTTAATCCGTTCATGAACCGGGAATAGGACAATTCATTCATCCGTGCGCCCGCATTGATACGTATAATCCACAATTTTCTAAAATCTCTTTTCCTTACCCGACGATCCCGATAGGCGTACATTAATGCTTTATCCACTGCATCTGCAGCAGTTCTGTAAAGCTTGCTTCTTCCGCCCGTGAAACCTTTTGCCAGCTTAAGCACCTTGTTGCGGCGCCTTCTTGCCTTGAATCCTCTTTTAACTCTCATTTCTTCTACACTCCTTATATACCATCAGCCAACCGCCACATTGGCCGGCTTTCATATCAATATTAAAAAAACGCTGCCAAGCCCAACTATCCGTAGGGCAGCATCCGGCGGACTGATTTCATATCAGAGTCGGCAACAATCTGGGGCTGACGAAGACTTCTCTTCCGTTTGGTGGTCTTCTTGGTCAGAATATGGCTGGCATGAGATTTGCGGAATTTGTATTTACCCGACCCGGTTTTTTCAAACCGCTTGGCAGCCGCACGGCATGTTTTAATTTTTGGCATTACTAAATCTCCTGAAGGTTCACACTATTATAAAAACTAAAGGTGGCATATACGCGGATACACCACCACACATAAATATCTCTCTGACACAGAAAGGCCTGTACAAAAAAATCAGAACTAATAACCGGTGATTATTTGGGACCGAGCAACATGGTAATGACCCGCCCTTCAAACTTGGGAAGCTGCTCCACCTGGGCGAAGTCCTTGGTCATTTCCACCACTTTTTCCAGGATGATGTTGGCCTGTTCCCTGAGCATAAACTCACGCCCCCTGAAAACCAGGGTTATCTTCACCTTATCACCATTGGAAATAAATTTATCTACGTGACGGACCTTGGTTTCAAGATCATGATCGCCTGTTTTGGGACGAACTTTGATCTCCTTGATCTGAACACTTTTCTGCTTCCTTTTGGCTTCCTGTTTTTTCTTAGTCAGCTCGTACTTATACTTTCCATGATCCATTATTTTGCAGACAGGCGGCCTGGCATCCGGAGACACTTCAACCAAATCCAATGCATCGCTTTGGGCAATACGCAATGCCTCAGCAATGGGCAGAACGCCTACCTGTTCACCATCAGAACCGATAACCCGTACCTCAGTAGCCCTGATCCCCTTATTCACTCTTGTCTGATCCTGCTTAACTCGCTTAGATATTTTTACCTCCCGCCGAAGCACAAAATTATAATCATGTCAATACAACAAGCATAACCTTTGGATTATATATAGAATAAACACACAAATCAAGAACTATTTATTTTACTTCCTGAATAACATCCTACTTAGTGCCAGATTCACGCCATTGATCAAGCGTGTATGACTCCAGAAGGCTGTCTTTCCAGTATAAATTAGCCTCTTTATTAAAAAAATTATGGAAAAGATCAAGGCTTTTTTTACGCAGCACATGGGAAACGATCGTGATTTGCGCGTCCCTATATAAAGGCGTGAGATGCGTTCTGTCCAAGGCGGTGCCTCCTCCCATCACATCTTCATAGGCAAATACCAGGGTCCGGATACCCGCCAGAATAATTGCGGCAAAACACATCAGACAAGGTTCCATGGTGCAGAACAGCACGGCGCGTTCCGGGGCAAACCGGATATTTGAGGATTCAAGGGATTTAAGCGCACGTATTTCTGCATGATCAATTTCACTGAAAAAAGATAGATCCCCTGACGTGCCGCCTCTGGCACCCGAAGCAATCACCTGATCATCTTGAACAATCACACATCCAACAGGAAACTGCCCTTGATAAAAAGCCTTACGGGCCTGTTCAAGGGCCTGTTCCATAAAAAACTCGTAGTCCAAAAACACTCCTTTTCTTGATTTTTTTATTAAATGCTGTATTTAATTTGATTTTTATTTTATTTCAATACATATATTGATGAATACACTAAACTCCAAAATAGAACAAAATCCCAGTATCCGGGAAATCTTCCAGCAACGGGAGCATAATTTCCTGTCAAGATACGGAACCCCTAGCACCAGCGGAAAACGCCGGCACCCTGACGTTGCCCCCGACAAAATCAGAACCCCCTTTCAGCTGGACCGGGACCGAATTGTATACTCCAATGCCTTCAGGCGATTGAAATACAAGACCCAAGTATTTCTATCGCCGCTGGGGGACCATTACCGGACCCGGCTTACCCATACCCTAGAAGTTTCTGAAACGGCAAGGAATATTGCCCGGGCCATGCGCCTGAACGAGGATCTTGCCGAAGCGGTTGCACTGGGCCATGATCTAGGGCATACGCCTTTTGGCCATGGTGGGGAAACTGCTCTGATCCAGGTACACTCTTCCCGTTTTACCCATTCCGACCAGAGCTTAAGGGTGGTGGATGTATTGGAAAACAGAGGGAAGGGCCTGAATCTCACCACCCAGGTCAGGGATGGTATTCTTAAGCATTCCAAGGGATTCGGCAACATCATCCCGGCTACGCCCGGTGAAACCGCATCCACCATTGAAGGGCGGATCGTACGCGTGGCCGACATCATCGCTTACCTGAACCATGACCTCGATGATGCGTTGCGGGGTAAGGTCATCTTCAGGGATGAGGTGCCTGATATCTGCACCCGAAAGCTTGGCAAAACCCATTCCGCCCGGGCATCTACAATGATGGAACAGCTGGTTTACAACAGCGGGCCCCAAAACGGAGAATTCATTTTAAGCATGGGTGAGGAAACCATGGAAGCCATGACAATCCTAAGAAAATTTCTCTTTGAAAAGGTATACCGCTCCCCAGCGGTTCATGGCGAATTTGTAAAGGCAAAAAAAGTAATTATCGGTCTTTACAAATATTTCATGGAAAATCCCGACGAGATGCAAAAAGAACTGGAAAAAATGGAAATGGCCCCATGGGATTCAGCAAAAAATAAACTGAAACGCTCCGTGTGTGATGTCATTGCCTCCATGACAGACCGATACGCACTTAAATTGTACGCGCGTCTGTTTTTCCCCAACCCATTGGTTTAAAAAACAAACACCAAAGACTGCCATGACACATATCCCGGAACAATTTTCATCCCTGGCCCAGCTCTACTATGATATGGATAAAGCATGGAATCAGGTTGCACAACAATATGGGTTTCAGTGCAACGGCTGTGAAGACAACTGCTGCCTGTCTCTATTTTTTCACCACACCCATGCCGAAGCATCTTTTCTGCAATTTGGCTTCCAGACATTGCCCCGTAAAGACCAAAAGCACATATTAGCCCTTAGCCGGGACTACTGCCGTCAAACCTTTTCCAGCACTGCGGAAAGCCAAAACCAGCCGGCATCCAAAAAAATCCCCTGCCCTTTGCTCAAAAATGACAGGTGCAGCCTTTACAAGTTTCGACCCATGATCTGCCGAATGCACGGACTGCCCCACGAGCTTCACAAACCCGGATTTAATGTCATAAAAGGACCTGGCTGTGATGCCGGAAAATTTGACAGCCGTACATATATTCCTTTTGACCGGACCCCGTTTTATAAACAGATGGCTGTCATCGAAATGAATTTCAGACAGCTGACAGGCAAAACCGGAAAAATAAAAAAAGCCATTGCCCAGATTCTATCCGATTCCATGCCGGAACAAAGAAGAGACATAAAGGCTCCTTGACAGTACCCAACCAATCCTATAATTTATTATAAAGTTATTGTTCTGGATTTTCGAAAATAACGTTCCCCTCTATCTGACTGAATAACAAACCAGTATCTTTGGAGAAATTTCAATGTCAAGCGGTTTATATATCACCGCCACCCAGGCGGGCGCCGGCAAATCAGCTATTGCGTTAGGTGTAATGGAAATGCTTTTTCGAAAACTGGAACATGTGGGCTTTTTTAGACCTATCATCACCAAAGACCCCGAAGATGCCTGGGATCTGGATATTGAACTGATGTCCAGTCAGTTCCATCTTGACCGGCCCTATGCCACCATGTACGGCGTCGCCCAGAACGAGGCGGACCACCTGTTAAGCCATGGGAAAAAAGATGAGTTACTTGAAAAAATCATCGAGAAATACAATGATGCCAGGGAAAAATGCGGTTTTATCCTTTGCGAAGGAACAGATTTTGTTTCTTCCACCACCGGTGTGGAATTCGACATCAATGCAACCATTATCCAGAATCTGAACTGCCCCGTGCTCCTGGTGGCTGATGCCCACAATAAATCCATGGAAGAAGCGGCCACACTAACCAGTATGACGTTAGACTCACTGGGAAGCAAAGGGTGTCATATCCTGGGCACCATAATCAACCGGGTAACACCTGCCAACCATTCCGGCATCATTGACCATTTCAAAAAAACCGGGTTATTTCCTGATCAACTGATATATGCCATTCCCGAAGAAGAAATACTGGCCAATCCAACCATTGCAGAAGTTGCAGCGGCGCTGGGCGCAAAAGTACTTATTGGAAGCAACCAGCTCTATCGACATGCTCGGTGCTTTACCGTTGCGGCCATGCAGTTGACCAATCTGCTAAGCAGAATCGACCACGGCACCCTGATCATCACCCCGGGAGACCGGGCCGATGTCATTGTGGGATGCATGGCAGCCCTGTCTTCGGATTCCATCGAAAATGTCTCCGGCATCATTTTGACCGGCGGTCTTGTACCAGAAGGCCCGGTATGGGACCTTATCAAAGGCATCCCTGATGCCGTACCCGTGCTCAGCGTCCCCGAAAACACATTCCCCACCGCCCTGGCCGTGGAAAAAATCAAGGGTTCAATTTCCCCGTACGATGACAGAAAAATCATCCGGACTTTGGCGTTATTTGAACAACACGTAGACATCGAACGAATGATGGATAAAGTCATCACGACCGACGCCACCATCATGACACCGAAAATGTTCGAATACGAACTTATCCGCAAAGCCAGAATGTTCAAAAAAAGGATTGTTCTACCCGAGGGAGATGAAGAGCGCATATTACGGGCCGTGGAAACCATTCTGCGGCGTGGGATTGCTGACATCACCCTGCTTGGCGATGAAAAAAAGATTCAGCACAAGATCAGAACACTTGGCCTGCGCATGGATGGATTTGAAATCATCAACCCCGGAAAATCCGACCTGCTCGAGACCTATGCCCAAGTCTATTGCGAGTTAAGAAAACACAAAGGCATGACCATTGAAAATGCCCGGGACCGGGTGACGGATATCAACTATTTCGGCACGATGATGGTGCACATGGGTGATGTGGACGGCATGGTATCGGGTTCCGTCCACAGCACAGCCGCCACTATTATCCCCTCATTTGAAATCATCAAAGCCAAAAAACCGCAGACCCCGGTATCCGGACTGTTTTTCATGTGCCTGCCACATAAAGTGTTAGCGTATGGCGACTGCGCCATCAATCCGGACCCCAATGCGGAACAGCTTGCAGAAATTGCCATCACCTCAGCCCAAACCGTAAAAATGTTCGACATTGAACCAAGGGTCGCCATGCTTTCATACTCCACAGGCACCTCGGGCAAAGGCAAGGATGTAGACAAAGTCAGAGAAGCCACCAAAATTGTCAAGCAAAAGTGTCCGGATCTGCTGATTGAAGGTCCCATCCAGTATGATGCCGCCATAGAACCGGATGTCGCAAAAACCAAAATGCCCGACTCTCCTGTGGCCGGTAGAGCCACGGTTTTTATTTTTCCGGATCTCAATACAGGAAACAATACCTACAAAGCCGTGCAACGCTCCTCGAATGCCGTGGCCATTGGTCCGACCCTACAGGGTTTAAATAAGCCGGTGAATGACTTAAGCCGTGGGTGTCTTGTAACCGACATTATCAACACAGTAGCCATCACAGCCATCCAGGCCGCCGAACAGGATATAAGAACTCAGGATCAATGAGGATGAGCCTGGTGTTCGTACACCGCCTTATAACGCTCCTTTGTATAATAAATAAATTCCTGAAGAACAGATGAAAAATATTTATCCTTATGCCAGATCGTATAAAAGGAACGGGAAAATTTAAAATCTTTTATCTTGAGACGAAACAACTGCCCGGACAGAAGCTCGTTCATTACGGAAATTCTGGACAAGCAGCTTAGCGCCCCCTTGTTCCCCAGTACCGATTTCACAGCTTCCGTATGCCCCACTTCCAGGAAGGGCTTAAACCGTTTTTTATACTTTTCTATATGATACAGGAAAACCTCCCGGGTGCCGGACCCCTCTTCCCGGAGAATCCAACGCTTTGATAAAAGCTCTTCCATGCGGTAATCTTCACCGCTGACAAGGTCCGGATCTCCAGTCACCACATAAAGCTCATCAAGGCCAAGTACCTCCCGCTCGATCTCGGTGCTGTTGTAGTCTGCCTCAACAAAACCGATATCCACATCACCATCTTCAATAAGCTTGCCGATTTCTATGGTATTACCGGTTATTTTTTCCACACGGACCCCTTCATATAGCTCAGCAAACTCATAAATAATCTGGGGCAGGATATAGTTGGCAATGGATGAACTGGCGCCCACCTTGATATCTCCAACCAGATCTTGATCCCTGAACATGGCCTCACTTTCCCGCAGGCCAAAAACAAGGGGCTCCACCATCCTGAAAAAATAGCGCCCGTTTTCATTGACCACTAACCTTTTGTGGATGCGGTCGAACAATAATTTTCCCAAAGTTTCTTCAAGAGCTTTTATGGCCATGGATACTGCAGACTGGGTCAGGCCGAAATCTTTGGCCACCTGACTTAAATGGGGTGTCTTCACAAGCGCAAGAAATAGCTCAAGTTGCCTTAATGTCAATCGCATACCTCCATAGACCTACTTGGCAAGGGCATAACAATTACGCCCTATACTTTAAAATAAAAAATGCTAAGGATATCTGTCATACAGAGGCGACTATATCACGCCGAGGGGTTCACCCAAAGAATATATTAAAAAAAATTGATTGTTTTGTTCAGTTTTTTAAATGCACCTCCCCCAAAAAAAGATCAAATATCTGCACGAAAACGAATAGACATAAAAACCATATTGCATATATCTCTTTCGAGTCCCTAAATGATGCCCCGGGGCATCGGCGGCACAGGAGCCCCGCCCAGGACGAAGCCACCGTCTATACGGAGGGTGGCACCAGTCATATATGGGGCATCCCTGATAATAAAATTGACAGCCTTGACAGCATCGGAAACTTGGCCGGTCCGACCCACCAGGGTATGGTCTATCAGGGAACGCTTTTCCTCGTCCGTCAATACCTCCCGCCACCCCCGGGTCCCCTGGGCATGACGGGTTTCAAAGATACCCAGCATTAATTCGTTCACACGGACTAAAGGCGCCCCCATCCTGGCCCATGTTTCGGTGAGTACGCCAACCCCCCGGTTGGCGGCTGAATACCCCTCGTTGAAAACCAGGGCAGCAGGGCCGGATCTCCCGGTTATGGCCGCAACAGAAGAAAGATTAATGACAACGGCGTCATCACCGGCCTTCAGCAAGGGAAACATCGCCTCAAAAACCCAGCGTTTGGCTTTAAGCGTTGTTTCAATCTCCAAATCCCACTGATCTTCAACATATGCCCCGTGAACCGTAGGCCACCCGCCGCGTTCAATGTTGTTCACCAAAATATCCAAACGCCCATACCGATCTCTTATAAACTTTGCCAGACCGTCTATTTCATCGGTTATACGCAAATCTGCATTTATTATATGGTGTTGGGCACCTGTCTTCTCAAATTCCGCCTCCATATCACAGAAGGCATCCGGCCAGTCATGGCGAGTGAGGATAAGATTTGCCCCCTGCCGAGCAAGGTCCAGGCCAATGCCTTTGCCGATTCCCTTGACCGCTCCAAGCACCAAAGCCACTTTTCCTTTGATTTCCATAATTTTCAGCCCCGAATTTCCAAATCCTTGCCAAACAACTGGTATTTTACCCAGGCAATACCGAAATTAAGCAGACTTAAATCATCAGCTACAACCTTTTCCACATATTCCCCGGGCAGATCAAGTGAAGCAAGAAGCCCTTTTTCCTTAATCTGAAATTTGAAATTATCCAGATCATATAAAGCCATGTAAAAAACATCTTCTTCGGCGACTTCAAGTCTTCCCGGCCGGATCTGATTTTTAAGGCTGATCAGTTCAAGAATTTTATCATTTTCAGTGTTGTGGTCGACCACATCCTGGCCTTTGAGCCACTGGGCTACGGTCTGGTTACCCTGAACGCCAAAGCCCTTGCAGTGCTCTTCTTCAATCAAAGCAAAATATTCGACATGCTTCCCGGTTCTCCTGTCCTTTGCAACGGCCCGGGCCAAGGGATACATGCGGCATGACGCAGGACGGTCATCATATATGGAACACCCTGAATCCGTGACAAAAGGACAGGCGTGGCCGGTGGCAGGATTGGCCTTGAAGGTAAGCACCGGCAGACCGGAACCGGGCCCGGTATGCCGGGATGTATATTTTTGCAGAAACTGCCCGGACGGCAAATTCACTGCATTTTTCATTCTCAGAACATCATAGGGGGTCAGTGCCTGGTTCAGATCCCTGCAACATTGATTGAAGCAAGGGTTATCCGGACTGCAGTTGAATTGCATAAAATCATCCAAGGCCACAGGTAACATCTCATCGTTCATTTTTTTTCCTTTATCATTTTAAAATTATGATATAAAACGGGTCGTCAATAACCGGCGGATAAACTACCAGGATCCAACTGGTTTTTCCAGATGATTTTAATGTATGCATTCACAAGATATAGTGCCTTACCGGCCCCAAAAACATATATATTGTCGAAACAATAATCGTTCAAAAAAATTGAAGAAATCATTCAATCATTTTTTTTGAATTTTCTTGACACAGACCTTGTCAGGGTGTTATTTCCATATCATTTGTTCGAAGGAAGAAGGCTTATTGACTTAAATTTAAAACGGAGTCGACACGTCACCCTCTGAACTCAAATACTTGAAATTACAGGCCTTTTAAAGCTTTTGATAGGCCTTAATCTAGATAGTAACACATTGTCGCACAACGGTATTTGTGCAATTTTGATTAACCTACATTAATGGAGGTATTTTAAATGCCATCTTTTGTAATCGCAGAAAAATGTGACGGCTGTAAAGGCGGAGACAAAACCGCATGCATGTACATCTGCCCCAATGACCTGATGGTTCTGGATGCTAATGAAATGAAAGCTTACAACCAAGAACCTGATCAGTGCTGGGAATGCTACTCTTGCGTAAAGATTTGCCCCTCCCAGGCCATCGAAGTAAGAGGTTACTCTGACTTCGTGCCCATGGGCGCTGCTGTACAGCCCATGATGGGTACTGAGGACATTATGTGGACCTGTAAGTTCAGAAACGGCGTTGTAAAACGTTTCAAGTTCCCCATCAGAACCACTCCCGAAGGCGAAGCCAACTCTTATGATGATCTGAAGGGCAAAGACCTGTCTTCAGGATTGCTTTCCACTGAGGAAGCCGACGGCATGGAGCTAATAGTTCCCACCGAACTGGCATAGGGTTACTTAAATTTAATTTCGGATACTTATTAAAATTCTTGGAGGTATATAATGGCATTACCTAACAAACCTGCTGGTGAAATTAAAGTCGTTAGAGAGCCAGAGGTAGAAAAAAGAGACGTTGATGTTCTAATCATCGGCGGTGGTATGGCTGCCTGCGGTACTGCATTTGAAATCAAAAAATGGGCTGATGACGACACCAAAATTCTGCTTGTCGACAAAGCCGCTCTCGAACGGTCCGGCGCTGTTGCCCAGGGTCTGTCCGCCATCAACACATACATCGGTGAGAACAAAGTCGAAGATTATGTCCGCATGGTCCGTAACGACCTCATGGGTATTGTCCGTGAAGATTTGATCTTTGACCTTGGCCGTCATGTTGATGATTCCGTAGATCTGTTCGAAGAATGGGGACTTCCCATCTGGAAAAAAACCGACGACGGTAAAAACCTCGACGGTAAAAAAGGCCAGAAAGCCGGTACACTTAAAAGCGGTGCTACTCCCGTTCGGACCGGTAAATGGCAGATCATGATCAACGGTGAATCCTACAAAAGAATCGTTGCTGAAGCCGGTAAAAAAGCTCTTGGCGACGAAAATATCCTGGAAAGGGTTTTCATCGTTGAAATCCTCAACGATAAAAATGATCCCAAAAGAGCTGCTGGCGCAGTTGGTTTCTCCGTACGTGAAAACAAAATTTACATCATCAGCGCAAAAGTTATGATGGTTGCCTGCGGTGGCGCGGTTAACATCTACCAGCCCCGTTCCGTTGCTGAAGGCAAAGGCCGTGCATGGTATCCTGTATGGAATGCCGGTTCCACCTACACCATGGCTCTTAGAGCTGGCGCTGAACTTTCCATGATGGAAAACCGTTTCACCCCGGCCCGTTTTAAAGACGGCTACGGCCCTGTTGGTGCATGGTTCCTGCTGTTTAAAGCAAAAACCGTTAACGGTCTTGGCGAAAACTATGCCGGTTCCGACGATGCCAAAGCTGAACTTGAAAAATATGCGCCTTACGGAACTGCTGCCGTAACCCCGACCTGTCTGCGTAATCATCTGATGATGAAAGAATACAAAGAAGGCCGCGGTCCTATCATTATGGAAACCACCAAAGCACTTGCTGCTCTTGGCGAAACCATGGATAAGAAAGAACTGAAACATCTCGAGTCAGAAGCTTGGGAAGATTTCCTTGACATGTCCGTTGGCCAGGCAGGCCTCTGGTGTGCAACCAACACTGAGCCCGAGAAAAAAGACTCAGAAATTATGCCCACCGAACCATACCTGCTGGGTTCTCATTCCGGTTGCTGCGGCATCTGGTGCTCCGGTCCCGAAGAAGACTGGGTACCTGATTCCTACAAATGGGGCTACAACAGAATGACCACCGTTCGCGGTCTGTTCACTGCCGGTGACGGCGTTGGCTGCTCCGGTCACAAGTTCTCCTCTGGTTCCCATGCAGAAGGACGTATCATTGCCAAGTCCATGATGCAGTACCTGAAAGCCGAAGGCGACAAGGTTTCCGGTTTTGCTGAAACTGATCAGGAACTGATCGATATGGTTTACTATCCGGTATACAATTATCTGGATAACTGTGAATACACCACAGCCACAGATGTAAACCCCAAGTACTGCAAGCCTGCTGGCATGGCCATGCGTCTGATGAAAATGACCAATGAGTATGGTGCTGGTACTGCTACGTTCTACATGACCAACGGCAAATCTCTTGAAGTTCTCATGGACCTGTTCGAAATGTTCCGTGAAGACCTTGAGAAAATCGCTGCCGGTGATCTGCATGAACTGCTCAGAGCATGGGAAATTATCCATCGTCTCTACACTGTTCAGGCTCATACCCGTCACATTCAGTTCCGTGAAGAATCCAGATACCCTGGTTTCTACTACAGAGGCGACTTCATGGGCCAGAATGATGATGAATGGTTCTGCTTCACCAACTCATCTTACGACAAGAAGACCAACGAGTGGACGCTGAAAAAAGAACCCTACGTTAAAATCATCTCCGACTAGTGCGGTAAGACGTTTTAACCTAAGGATGTCTTGATATAAACCTCCAGGTGCCGACTTACCGGTGCCTGGGGGTTTTTCAGATTATGCCTACCCGGCCCTGTCTCCTTTTTTGCAAGCTTGCCAGCAAACGATTTATAGGTTAACTTGCAGTCTTGCAAATAAGGAGAACAGGATGCTGGCCCCTGAGCCAAAGCTGATATAATTGGTTTTATCAGGATCCGGCATACAAAAAATTGGAACTTATACACAACACAACTACACAACTTAAATGCACGGAGGGACAGCATGACTACAGAAAATTCAGCCCCGGTAAGTGGAAGCATTATGGTGGTTGGTGGTGGAATCAGCGGTCTGACGACCGCTTTGGAAGCTGCCGAAGTGGGCTACGAAGTCTTCCTGATTGAAAAGGAAGCTTCCCTTGGCGGAAGAGTTACCCAGCTCAAGCACTACTTCCCCAAACTCTGCCCGCCTACTTGCGGTCTTGAGATCAATTACAGACGCCTCAAAGATAACAAGAACATCAAGGTGTACACGCTTTCCGAAGTACAGAACGTTGACGGCACCCCCGGGGATTACACCGTCACCGTAAAAAGCGCGCCCAGGTATGTAAACAGCAACTGCACTTGCTGCGGTGAATGTGAAAAAGTGTGCGAAACTGAAATCAGCAATGAATTCAACTTTGGCATGAATCGGCGCAAAGCCGCATACCTGCCCCACAACATGGCCTTTCCCCAGCGGTATGTCATGGATTCAGCCATGGGCAAGGAAGACCGGGAAAAGGTCAAGGAAGCCTGCAAATATGACGCCATTGATTTTACCATGGAAGAAAGCACATTTGACCTGAAAGTCGGTGCCGTTGTCTTCGCCACCGGATGGCAGCCCTATGATGCCACCCGCATTGACAATCTTGGTTTTGGCCGGTATCAGAACATCATCACAAACATGATGCTGGAACGGTTGGCCTCTTCCAACGGTCCCACCGAAGGTAAAATCATCCGCCCGTCCGATGACAAGGCTCCGGAAACCATCGCCTTTGCCCAATGCGCAGGTTCCAGGGATGAAAACCATCTGCCCTACTGCTCATATATCTGCTGTATGGCATCCCTAAAACATGCCACATATATCAGAGCCCAATATCCGGATGCAAAAATTTACATCTATTACATTGATCTGCGGACCCCAGGAAGAAAATACGAAAACTTCTATGCCAAACTCAAAGAAGACGAAAACGTATTTTTTGTAAAAGGAAAAGTTGCTGAAGTCAGTGAAGAGAGCGGTACCGGCAATATCAATCTTGTGGCCGAAGATACCATCTCCGGGAATAAAATCAGGCAGACCGTTGATATGCTGGTGCTGGCCACCGGAATGCAACCCACCTGCGCCATTGATAAGCCCGCAGCCGATTTAACCTTTGACGACGAAGGCTTTATTATCAATGACTTTTCCAAAGGCGGCCTGTTTGCAGCAGGGTGTGCCAATAAACCGGCCGATGTTGTGACATCCAACCAGAATGCAACCGGCATGGCCCTTAAAGCCATTCAGACTCTGAGGAGGTAACAAACCATGGATAAAAAATACGGCGTATATATCTGCACAGGCTGTGGTATCGGTGATAAACTTGATATAGAAGCGTTAACAGGTATCCCCGATGAAGAGGGCACCAACTGCACCACCCACCCCTTCCTGTGCTCCAAAGCAGGTGTTGCACTTATTCAAAAGGATATTGACGAGGGCAAGGTAAACGCCATGGTTATTGGCGCTTGCTCCCGCCGGGTGAACTTTGACGTATTTAACTTCCCCGGATGCATTATTGAACGGGCCAATTTAAGGGAAGGTGTTGTATGGCCCCATTCCCGGGAGACCTATCCGGCCCTCACCGAAGACCAGAAAGATGACGGAGAGCACTTTGACCGGATCCAGATGAAGGCCCAGGATTATATCAAAATGGGTATGATCCGCTTGGAAAAAGTCAATTTGCCTGAGCCTTACCAGACACAGTCCTTTTCCAAAAAAGTTCTGGTTATCGGCGGCGGCGTCACCGGCATGTCGGCAGCACTTGATGCTGCCAAAGCCGGTTATGAGGTTACCATCGTAGAAAAAGAGGCAGCCATTGGCGGGTATGCGGCCAAACTTCGCAACCAGATGCCTGTTCAGCCGCCCTTTGAAACCCTTCAGGCTCCGGTGGTTGACGCACTTATCCAGGAAGTTGAGGCCAACACCAATATAGATGTACGAACGAACTGCCTTGTGGCACGTATTGCCGGCCAACCCGGTGAATTCACCGTAACCATGAAAAAACCCGGTGAAAAGATCCCCTTTGACGTACCTTTTCCGCTGCCTCCTGAAGAGCTATTGGATGAAAACGGCAAAGAACTGGATGCCGACGCTGCCCATGAAAAATACCTGAAATACAATGAAGGCAGAGAAGACATCCTTTCTCTTGATCCAAATGGAGAGCTTTACGGCGCGGTTGTTCTGGCTGCCGGCTGGCGGCCCGATGTCCTGGAAGGCGAAGCATACGCTCATCTGTCGGTGGACAGTCCTGATGTGGTCACCAATGATGAATTTGAAATGATTGCAGCCAAGGGCAAAATCCTGCGTCCCTCCGACGGCAAGGAAGCCAAAAACGTTGTATTTATCCAATCTGCCGGTAAAGATGAAGATGACAGTGATTTTGAATATACCGGTTCCGTCACTTCCATGGTGGCTTTGAAACAAGCCCGCTATGTCAGGGAAGACTATGCTGACGGTAAGGCCTATGTCATTTATCAGCATATGAGAACCCCTGGTCTGCAGGAATATTTTTACAAAGCCATGCAGCAGGACGACGGCATTTTCATGACCAAGGGTGCGGTTACCGACGTTACGGCCATGAGTTCAGAATTGATGGTAACAGCCAAAAACACACTGCTGGGTGACAGCCTGGTGCTCAAAGCGGACATGGTTGTTGTGGCAAGCGGTATGGTTCCGGCCACCAAGGACAACCCGGTTATTAACCTGGCCTACCGCCAGGGTCCCGGATTCAGGGATAACGATATTTTCGGCCAGTATGCTGATTCCAACTATATCTGCTTCCCCTATGAAACCCAGAGAACGGGTATTTATGCGGCCGGTACCGTGCGCCGGGCCATGACTATAGAAGAGTCCATGGAAGACGCAACCGGTGCAGCACTGAAAGCTATTCAGTGTATTGAAAGCGCCAACCGCGGCATGGCAGTGCATCCGCGTTCCGGTGACATGACATTCCCGGAATTCTTCTTCCAAAGATGCACCCAATGCAAACGCTGCACGGTTGAATGTCCCTTCGGCGCCTTGGATGATGATGCCAGAGGAACCCCAAAAGCCAATCCCACCCGCTGCCGCCGCTGCGGTACCTGCATGGGTGCTTGTCCGGAACGTATTATCTCCTTTGCCGATTATACCATTGACAGTATCGGTTCCCAGGTCAAAGCCATTAGTGTACCGTCTGAGGATGACTATGATGAACCGCCTCTGCGTTTTCTGGCACTGGTATGTGAAAACGATGCATACCCTGCATTAGATATGGTGGGTATGAACCGCGTGGACTACTCACCTGATGTCCGTATGATTCCGGTTCGCTGCCTGGGTTCAGTAAACACCATCTGGATCAAGGACGCCTTGGCCCAAGGTATTGACGGCGTTATCCTCATCGGCTGCAAACATGGCGATGATTACCAATGCCATTTTGTCAAAGGTTCAGAACTTGCTGAAATCCGTGTAAAAAAGATCGGTGATGCACTGGCCTCACTGGCCCTTGAAGAAGAACGAGTGGCATTTGTGGAAGTCGCCATTGATGAATATGACAAACTGCCTCAGATCATCAACGACTTTGTTGAAGAAGTGGACGCACTTGGCCCGAACCCGTTCAAAGGTTTCTAACTGCGGCATACAAACTTAATGGAGGTATCTACTACTATGAGTGCCAATTATCTTGCCCAACCAGATCTGGAGTTCATTGCCGAGATTAGAGGTCTTGGCGGAGAAACCCTGAAAAAATGTTACCAATGTGCCACATGTTCCGTGGCCTGCCCCATTGCACCTGAAAACAGCCCTTTCCCCAGAAAGGAAATGATTGCTGCTTCATGGGGCCTTAAAGACAAACTGATCAGCAACGGCGACATCTGGCTGTGTCACAATTGCGGTGACTGCACGGATATGTGTCCCCGGGGTGCAGCCCCAGGTGATGTACTGGCAGCTATTCGCTCTGCAGCCATCACTGAATACGCAACGCCCAAATGCCTTGCCAAGGCCATAAATGATCCGTCCAAACTGCCGCTTCTGCTTGGAATCCCGGCAGCCTGGTTTGCGCTGCTTGCAATTATCACCATGGGCTTTGGCGGCGTTATGGAAAAAATTTTCCATACCCTGTTCGGCGATGCCCTTGGCGGACGTCTTCACTGGTCCCATGCCCATGACGGCGCAGAACATATTATTGCCCATTCTAACTTTGTATCCACTTGGTTTGTGGATATGACCTTTGTTCCCACGGCTATTTTTGCCACAGTTGTTTTCTTTCTTGCCTTGAAACGCTTTATTGTCGACGTTCATGACAATGCGGTTCTTGAAGGCAAAACAGACAAAACCAGCCTTGATTACAAAGCCCTTTTGATGTCTGTTAAAAATGTCATACCCATGGTGCTGAAACATGACAAATTCAACCAGTGCGGATCCAATAAAGATCGTGCCACCCCGCATATGATGGTGCTTTTTGCCTTTATCGGCCTTTTCATTGTAACTGCGGTATGCGGCATCATGCTTTACGTGGGCGGTTATGCCGGTCCTTATCCCCAGCTTAACCCCATTAAATGGCTGGCCAATGTCGCAGGTGTTGCCCTGGTCATTGGTTCAGGCATCATGATCAAGAACAGACTTACCAACAAAACCCAGATCACAACTTATAAAGACTGGTTTATTCTTGGTATTGTCTTCACCTTAGGCCTTTCCGGTATGCTCACGGAAATGGCCCGCCTGGCTGAAATCGCATGGCTTGCTTACTTCTTTTACTGGATTCACCTGATTGCTATTTTCAACCTGTTTGCATTCCTGCCGTATTCAAAAATGGCCCACATCGTCTACCGTACGGTTGCCATGGGCTATGCAGATTACGCCCACAGAAAATAAATAGCTTTTAGGCTATATAATTAAAAGAGGGCTGGTTTTTGACCAGCCCTCTTTTAATTTACGGCCCTGAAACACACGGCGTCCTAACTTTTTTTATATGAAAGTTCCAATAAGTTACTGAATTACTTTCATGCTTTGTTGTGGGTTGAACCTCGGTATTGATGGACCAAGTCAGTCCATGGCTGTTATAAAAAAAATCATATTACGGAGGAGATTAAATGAAAGAATTGATTGTCACAGGTATTGTTATTGTTTTATCGGCCACTCTTTTTTCATGCGCAACCATGCATACGAATCAGGAGAGGGGAACAGCTGTAGGCGCAGGAACCGGCGCAGCCGTCGGAGCCATTTTAGGCCAGGTCATTGGCAGAAACACGGAATCAACGCTTATCGGCGCTGGTATCGGAGCAGCCCTCGGCGGGCTTACAGGAAATCAGGTCGGTAAATATATGGATCTGCAGGAGCAGGAGTTGCGACATGCAATGGCAGCGTCCGAATCGGCAAGTATACGACGTGAGCAGGATATTTTAAGGGCAACCTTTAAAGAAGAAGCTTATTTTGATTACGACTCAAGCCGTTTAAAACCAGGGGCATATCCAGAACTGAAAAGGATTTCGGATATTTTAATCAAGTATCCACATTCCCGCATTGAAGTGGCCGGGCACACTGACGCCAAAGGGTCGGAAGCATATAACCAGAGACTATCAGAACGAAGAGCAGAAGTTATTGCAAACCAATTAATTTACAATGGGGTTTCCGCCCAAAGAATCATAGCCGTCGGCTATGGAGAGTCTCGGCCAATCTCTTCCAATGACGCAATGAATCGTCGTGTAGAGATCCTTATTAAGCCGGTAATGGAAAGCTCATTTTAATTTCAACTACATAAAAAAAGGAGGACTTATGCTGGATGCCTGTGCTTCGAAAGGAAGCGTTTGCTTTGAGTTGATCATTAACAACTTTCAAAACTAAATATTTTAAAAATTGATTGCTCACGGCATCCCCTTTTATTATTGTTGAGACGGCTTAAGCCCGTGTAAAGCTTGTGGTCACAACCACCGTCTTCAAGACGGTGGTTGTTTAACTTTTATGAATGAAATAATAATCTGTCTAATACAAAACGATTATAAAAAAGTATAAATAAGGCATTTAACAATGAATCCCATACCATCTTCAGATAGAATGAAAAATGTCCATTCAGACATACGCGGTCCAGTTTTTGAAAAAGCCATGAAAATGGTTTCTGCCGGCATTGATGTGTTAAGACTCAATACAGGAAATCCAGAAACCTTTGGGTTTACAATGCCTGATAGTGTGCGCACGGCCTTAATGAATAATGTCGATAAAGCCGTTGGATATTGTGACTTAAAAGGTATGCCTGAAGCCAGAAAAGCAATATGTGACTATCACGTTGGCAAAGGAATTTTGGACCTTACCATGGATGATATATTCATTGGAAATGGTGTCAGTGAAGTTGTCAATATGGCAATGACCACATTTTTAAATCCAGGTGATGAAATTCTTATTCCATCTCCAAGTTATTCTCTTTGGACGAATATGGCGTATATTGTAGGTGCCACGCCAGTGCTTTATCACTGTGACGAGGCTTCTGAATGGTATCCTGATGTGGTCGACATTCGTAAAAAGATCACACCTCAAACACGTGCCATACTTATTATTAACCCCAATAATCCGACGGGGGCTTTATATTCAAAAGAAGTGTTAGAGCAGATCATTCAAATTGCAAGAGAACACAATTTGCTAATTTGTTCGGATGAAATTTACGACCGATTGGTGATGGATGAGTTAGAACATGTTTCTACAGCAGCACTTGCCCCTGATATGCCGGTCTTCACCTTCAATGGGTTATCCAAGTCGCACATCGTATGTGGGTTTCGTTGTGGTTGGCTGGCAATTAGCGGGCCGCGTCAGCAAATTGGTGGTTTAATCGCGTCTATTACAAAATTAGCGGCCATGCGTTTGTGTGGCAATGCCTTAACACAACTTGTGATTCCGGCGGCATTGGCGGATGATGAAAGCACCAAAGCGTTGATTTCTCCCGGCGGAAGAATTTATGAACAAAGAGAAGCGACGATCAAAGCGTTAGACCAAATTGAGGGAATTACATATGTTAAAAACGCGGCAGCATTTTATCTTTTCCCAAAAATCGATACGCCCAAATTTAATATTACAAACGACAAAAAATTTGTACTGGATTTACTGGAAAATAAGCATATTTTGCTTGTTGCGGGAAGTGGATTTGACTGGCCGGAACCAAATCATTTTAGAATAGTCATGTTGCCTGAATCAAAGGTTCTGTCAAACGCAATGCAGGAGCTAGGTGATTTCCTCAATACATATCGCCAAAAATAGCTTTTTTTGAAAGGATATTTATGAGCAGATCCTCCTATGTTGATTTACATACTCATACAGCATATACGCATAATAACGGGTTGAGTTCTGTCAGTGCCCTTGTAGAAAGGGCAGTGTTATATAACATGGATGCATTGGCGATTACGGACAGTGGAAATGTTTCCGGAGTACCGGAGTTCTATAACGCATGTATTCGTTCGGGTATAAAACCAATCATCGGATTGGGTTTTTACTTTGCTGATGACTCCCGTTTTTTCCAAAGTACCCACAAATATCACCTCGTTCTTCTGGCAGAAAACAGTACTGGTTTTATGCACCTGTTAGCATTGGCAGAACGTTCGTTTACAGAAGGGTTTTATAAGCGTCCGAGGATTGATTTTGAGTTGCTTGAGATGTATTATGACGGTCTTATTTGCCTTACGGGCGGTCTCGGGGGCATCGTTGATAAATATTTATATGCCCAGAAAAAAAGAGAGGCAGTCTGTTTTGTCCAAAAATGTTTATCTCTTTTTGGTGATGAACATTTTTTTCTGGAGCTACAGGATAATGGACTGAAAAAAAATAAGGAAATGATTGCCGAGCTGATAGAATTGTCCAAGGAAACAGGTGCGCAATGTGTGGTCAGCGGCGGAAGTTTTTATGTAGATAAAGAAGATGCCCTTGAATGTAATGAACTTCGTGCAGCACATGGTAATAATCAATTATATGGCGATGGGTACTATTTTAAATCCCTGGAAGAAATGTCGTCCCTGTTTTCAATGGTTCCTCATGCGGTACAGGCAAGTAGAGCAATTGCTGACAGATGCACGGTTTTGTTAGATATGGATAAATGCAGTAAAATATCACGAAATGATGATGACTTGTCGATCATCAGGCAGCTGCAAGGGTGTATTACTCAACAATAAAGTTTATGTAATTCTAATAAAATGTCAAAAAATAGTATGAGATACGAAGGCCCCATATATCGTCCACCCAGTGAAGCGGATTCACTTTTAATTCAGGCCACGGTCGGATGCCCTCACAATAAATGCACTTTTTGCACGATTTATAAAAATGGCCCACGTTTCAAAATCAGACCTGTTCAAGATATTATGGAAGATATAGATTCTGCATCCAAAACATATGGACCTAACGTCAAAACGCTATTTTTCCCGGCAGGAAATACCATTGCGATGAGAACGGATAACTTGGCCGCGATCTGTATCTATGCCCGCAAAATTTTTCCTGATTTAGAACGGATAACGGTCTATGGCTCGTCCCAATATATCCATAAAAAAGGACGAAGTGGTCTAAAACAATTGGCAGAGGCCGGGTTAAATCGTATCCATGTGGGTCTTGAATCCGGAAATGATGAGATTCTGCGCTATGTGAAAAAAGGAGTAGATGCCAAACGTCAAATCGAGGCAGGTCAGTGGGTCGTTGCCGCTGGATTAGAGTTAAGTCTCTATGTTGTATTGGGATTGGGGGGCGCGGGGTTGACAGAGCCGCATGCAGACGCTACGGCAAATGCACTTAATCAGATTAATCCCGACTTCATCAGGCTTAGAACGTTTGTACCGAAGATCAACACACCAATCTTGGATGAAGTTGAGTCCGGCAAATTTAAAATGCTGGGGCCACATGGTATTCTAAAAGAGACCGAACGCTTAGTCCGACAGTTAGAAGTGACGTCCTATTTAGCCAGTGATCATTACACAAATTATATTGATGTTCATGGTAAACTGCCAGAATCGAAAAACCCAATGATCGAGCAGATTAGAGCAGCATGCAAACGACCTGAATCGCAATTTCGGCCTTTTTTTATTGGAGATCAATAAAAAAAAGGCCCTCGCAAAATGTCGAAGGCCTTTATTTTTAAGTGGCGTCCCCAAGGGGATTCGAACCCCTGTCGCAGGCGTGAAAGGCCTGTGTCCTGGACCGGGCTAGACGATGGGGACTTACTTTACGTATATGTAATATAAATGGTGCCCAGGAACAGAATTGAACTGCTGACACGGGGATTTTCAGTCCCCTGCTCTACCGACTGAGCTACCTGGGCCCATGAGCCGATGACATTAATCGAATTTTGAATATCTGTCAATACCTTTTTAAAAGCTGCTGGACAATTAAAGCCCCGGACAAAATTATCCGGGGCTTTAGCATATTAGGCCGAAAATTGGGGACGATGTTACGGCTTACCCGTGAGTCTATTCAATTTCGAAACCGCGTTCGCCGTGGATGGCATTATCAAGACCGGATAATTCCTCCTCCGGGTCCACCCTGATTCCGCCGGTGAGTGCTTTGGTAATATAAATGACGATCAGTGTGGCAATGGCGGCAAATGCGGCGGTGCCGATGACGGACAAAAGCTGGATGCCCAATTGTTTTGCATTGCCGTAAAAAAGGCCAACCGCCCCTTCCGTAACTGTGGGTGTGGCAAAAAGACCGGTGGCCAAGGCTCCCCAGATGCCGCAAAGCCCATGGATGCCGAAGGCATCAAGGGAATCGTCGTACCCAAGCTTCTGTTTGATTACGGCGACACCCATATATCCTAAAACGCCGGCCACTGCGCCAATCGCAAACCCACCGCCAAGGGAGACAAATCCGGCTGCCGGCGTGATACCCACTAAGCCGGCAACTGCGCCGGAGGCAAGCCCGAGAACCGTGGGCTTGCCGGATATCTTCCACTCAGCGAACAACCAGGCAAGCCCTGCAATGGCTGCTGCAGTGTTGGTGACCATGAACGCGGATGCTGCCACGCCGTCGGCGGCCAGTTCGCTGCCTGCATTAAAGCCGAACCAGCCAAACCACAGAAGCCCTGCACCCAGGGCTGTGAATGCAACAGAGGAAGGGATCATGGCTTCCTTTCCGTAGCCGTTGCGTTTGCCTAAAACCAGGGCCAGCATCAGACCTGAGACACCAGCATTGATGTGGACAACGTTACCGCCGGCAAAATCCAGAGCGCCGAGGTGATGCATCCATCCCCCGCCCCATGCCCAGTTGCATACGGGTGCATAAACAAAAGTAACCCACAAAATGGTGAACACTATCCAGGAGGAAAATTTCATTCTGTCCACAACAGAACCCAGAACAATGGCAATGGCAATGCAGGCAAAGGTCTGCTGAAACAGAACAAAAATTATGGTGGGAATGGAGCCGGATACCGAATGAATGTCAATGCCGGATAAAAACAGATGATTCAAATTACCGATGAAAAGCGAGTCGCTCTCTCCAAAAGCCAGGGAATATCCCCAGGCCACCCAGACCACCGATGCCAGACAATAAGCCACAAGCGTCATGGCAATGGTGTTCAGCAAATTTTTATATCGAGACATACCGCCATAGAACAGGGCCAGGCCGGCCGGTGTCATCATCATGACAAGGGCTGTGGACATGGTTACCCATGCGGTGTCTCCGCTATCAATCGTGCCGTCTCCGGCCAAAGCCGGGCATACATTTAACAGGATCAAGCCAACGACAAATGCACAGTGTCTTAACATCATATTTTCCTTTTCATCGGGTTAATGCGGTTAACTTGCAAAAAAAATCATTTTTTGCAAGTACATATTAATAAATAAAATTGTTCTTACATTTTTGCAAATGTTATACCAGCTGCGTCCCCTCGGACAGACCCAGCAGGCGCAATTAATTGAAATTACAAGGGGAAAAACAGCACAAAATACCACACAACAAATCATCTATAAAATCATAATATTTTTTTTAATCCACAAAAATGTAACCTTGGGCACCAAAGAGGCATTCAAAAATGTTATTTTCTATTAGAAAATGCCTTAAGTATCTCTTTATATCTCGGGTTTCAAGCCCAATAGGGGATTATGTTTGGCCCCTTGGAGAAAGGGGCTGTGCCAAAAAGCACATAATTGTAATTTTATATCAAAGACGACCCACCTGGCTGACGGTTAATGTAATTGCCCCCCACTCATTTTCCACCCGGCCGGAAAGTACATATGGATATCCATTATCAAGGACATGGGAAAACCGAATATAGGTCCTGGGAAAAAAGACGGTCTCCACCAAGCCGGTATCATCTTCAAAGGTAAGAAATTTCATGGGGTCACCCTGCCTGGTTTTCACAAGCTTGCCTGTAATCAGCCAGCCTGCAAAACATATGTTTCGGCCAACCATATTGGGCAAATCCACAGCTTTAATCGTGTTGAGATTCTGGAATTTTTCCCTTACCAGCTTCATGGGGTGACAGGCCGCTAAAAAACCCAGCACGACAAATTCCCGGCGAAGCCGTTGAAGGGGAGGATCCGGAGGCAAATTCGGAATGTCATGCATCTCCGACCCAAACAGATCAAGCCGGTCCGCCATAGACCGTCGACCTGCTTGCCAGACGCAATATGCCCAGGCTAAAGCCGCACGGCTTGTGCCCGGCAAAAGGCCGTCAAGGCAGCCGCTGTCCGTAAGGGCCCGGGCTTCATCCTCCCTGGGGGCAACGCGGTTAAAAAAATCAAAGCAGTCTGAAAACATGGCCTTTTCCCGTTCCAGCATAATTCTATCCATGGTTGTCCGACCCAGGGTTTTGATGGCAATCAGCCCGACCCGGATCTCATTTTTAAGTCCGGTCCAGCACACCCGGCTGTGCCGGACATCCGGCCCCAGAATCGTTATCCCCATACGCCGGGCTTCGGACACATAGGCAAAGGTGGAATAAAAGCCGCCCTGGTTGGATATCACTGCTGCCATGAATTGCGCCGGGTAATGGGTTTTTAGATACGCAGCCTGGAATGAGACCCGGGCATAGGCCGCCGAATGAGCTTTGCAAAAGGAGTAGCCTGAAAATGAGAGAATCATATACCAGATTCTCTCCACAGCGTCCGAAGAAACGCCTTTGCTACGCGCACCTTCAAAAAATTCAGCCCTGAAAACCTCAAGTTTTTTGTGTCTGTCTTTTTTGGACATGACCTTGCGCAGTTCATCGGCACGGGCATGGGTAAAGCCGGCCAATCGGACCGCAGTCTTTGATACATCCTCCTGAAACACCATGATGCCGAAGGTCTCGTCCAAAAGCCCTTCCATTAAAGAATGAAGCGGTTCACAGACACCTGAATGGAGGCGTTGAAGATACGCATTTATAAATTCGTTGGCAGCGGGCCGGATAATACTGGAATGAATGACCAGATGGCGAAAATCACCCTGACCGGATTTTTTCTGAAGCAGGCGCATGGCAGGGCTTTCAATATAAAAACAGCCCATGGTACGGCCCTGGGCCACCTGCTGCTGGGTGGCCGGGTCATCTTCCGGGTCAATGTCCTGGAAATCCGTAAATTGCCCTTGGGTATCCCGGATTGAGGCAACACAGTCTCTGATGACACCCAGGCTGCGGTTGCCCAAAAGATCTATCTTGACAAGGCCTGCGGCTTCGGCACCCTCTTTTTCCCATTGGATGACAGGAATGCCCTTGGGGGCATCTTCCACGGGGGCATAGGTGTCAATGGAGCCTGGGGTGATAACAACGCCCCCCGGATGAACCGACAGATGCCTGGGGGTTTCGATAAGTCTGTTTGCAAGGCAAATGATCCTTGACCAGGGATCAGCCAACTGCCCTGATTTCCCGAGATGTTCAGAATCTAATGCATTGCTGCCCCTTAGAAATGAAACCTCCCGGCACAGCCGGGAAATTCCCAGCTTTATTTCAGCTTCGGGCAGGCCAAATACCCGGGCGGTTTCCCGTACTGCCATCCGGGGCTGGAACAGGATGTGGCTTGCCACCATGGCAGACCGGCCTTTAAACCGGTTCAACACATGCTTGAGCACGGCATCCCGTTCATCCCATGCAAAATCCACATCAATGTCCGGGGGATCCCGGCGTTCCGGATTGAGAAACCGTTCAAAATAAAGGTTGTGCTTGATGGGACAGACATTGGTGATGCCCAGACAATATGCCACGATGGACCCAGCGCCGGAGCCCCTGCCGCAGGTGCGAGAGGCTTGCTTTACAATATCAGCAACCACCAGGAAATAGGCGGAAAAACGTGTTTGTTCAATGATGGCCAATTCGTGGTCAATGCGCGTGAGCACCCGCCCCGAAAGGCTTGGCCCATACCGTTTGATGGCGCCCACCATGGTTTTTTCCCGGAGCAGCCCCGTGCAGGTCTGCCCCAAAGGCGGTGTGTACGGGGGCATGACAATACCAAAGCCAGGGCCTGTGAATTCAAGACGTTCTGCCAGAACCCGAGTGGCGGTTACGGCTTCGGGCATGGCGGCAAATTTGCAGACGTAGTGGTCGGGGCTGCCTAAAAATGCGTTAGCGGGTGCCATCTGCCCCAAAGGAGGCCGGGACAGGCTGGTTTTGGTAGCAATGACCCGCAACAGGGTATGGATCCCATGATCCTGTGGGGATAAGAAATAACTGTCCGGGGCAGCCACTAAAGGGCAGTTTGCCACCCGGGCCGCACGGCACAGGGGGTGATGCAGGGAAACCGGTACGCGTCCGATAGAGGCTGCGATATCCAGAGCCATACCCTGGCGGGAAAGTGTGTGCCAATGGGTCAGGCATTGGACAGACGGGGTCAAAAGGACCAGGCCCTGTCCAAGGGGCGGCACGGCCTGTGCCAGGTTAAAGTCCGGGTCCCTGTGGCGTCGGGTAAGCAGCCTGCACAAATTGGCGTACCCCGTGTTGTTTTTCACCAGTGCCACAACTTTGGTGCCCGCCTTCGGGTCAGTGATTTCAGCACCCACCACGGGTCGTAAATCAAATTCGGCACAGGCATCGAGGAACGGCCACAGACCGTAAAGATTATTGGTGTCTGTCAGGGCCAAAGCGTTATAACCCAAAGCCTTTGCCCGGGCGCACAAATCCCGGACCCCTGGAACACCCCGCATCAACGAGTAGTGGGAGTGAACTGCCAGCGGGATCATGGCACAGCAGGTTCACCCGGCATTCTTAAAGCGGCCCCGAGGGTAATGGCCCCGGAGCCGAACCGGTCACTGATACGGAAGGCCGCCCGTTGAACCTTACGCGTTTTATCTTTTTTGGGGTCCTTATCCGGCGCCTGGAACAAGTCGGCCTGAACGGGTAAAACGAATTGATCTGTCCGGACAGGAACCGTACTGCATGCAAGGCTGATATGCCGGATGCGAACTCTGCGTTGCCAGGTACGTACAAACAGTGCCCATGTCTGACTGAACATGAAAAGAGTGTCGTCTCGTATCTGGGTGCATCTGCCATGGTGCTGGATTCCGTCGGCGTAGGACAGGCACAGGTTTAAGTCCCTGGGGCATGCCCGGCTGCCCGATAGATCCCGGCTGAGTCGCCGGCTTAAAAGGGCAATACAGGCTTTCAGTTCATCTTGCTCGTTGGTATCTGTGGCAAATTCATGATCAACAACCAGCTCTGATACCAGGCCGGATGCCGAATTTGGGGCAGAACCCGGTTTTACGGGATTGGTGTCTATACCCTGGAGGATCCGGTGAATGAAATACGCCCTTTCCGCAAAGGGAATAGCCAGCTGGGCCAGGGTCAGTTGCCGTAGATGACACACGGTTTCAAGATTGAAGCGAGCCGCGATCCGGGCCTCATGGCGGCTTATACCGGGCAGTTGTTTAAGGGGAAAGGGGGTAAGAAAATCCGCTTCCTCACCAGGCCCCACAATATATTCGCCCAGGGGTTTGACCAGCCGGGTGGCGGCCTTGGCCACCAATTTATTGGTGGCAAGGGACCAGACAGAATCCAGGCCCATCTGTTTTTTGATTGCTTTTTTCAATCGGAAGGCCACATCCGGGCCCGGGCCGTAAAGCCTTGTCGTGCCGGTGATATCCAGGAAAAGATGGCCGTCACCCATACCGGACTCCACGGCCGGGGTAAATGCCAAACCCTGCTTGGTAATCTCTTTCATGGCCTGTGCATACCGGTTGAAACGGGGTGGCAGAACCTTAATGTGCCTGTGTCGGGACAATACTCGTGACAGGGGCATGCGTTTGCGGATGCCCTCCCGGAAGGCCGGTTCATTCATGTCATACACCACAGCCCGGGGTGCCTCCAGGGGCGCAATGACCACGGGTCTGTCTTTTAAATCCGGAGAGGCCATGGTTTCCAGCCGGGCGGCAAAATCAGCAATGTTCAGATGAATGATGGACCGCGGCCTCATGACTGGGCACTGAGTATGTCGATCAACCGCCGGCAGTTATTGGGCGCCTGTCCCCTGACGTGGTTATTGAAAAATACGGCGCCTGTGTCTGCAGCTGGGCCAAGGGTATTGGAAATGGTTCCGGCAAGGGCCTTTAGTTCGGTTTCACTGTAATTGTAGTCAAACTGTTTCTGCATATTGCCCGAGCGCCAACCCTGGCTGTTTCTGCCGTGCAGACGCAGGTAAAAAAGCCGGCGGTTGGTAACAATGTCTAATCTTGGAAACAGGCTGGGCAGGCCCGGGCCATCCACGGTCACCAGGGTAACTGCCCGACGTTCGAATTCATAAAACACCTTGTCATGGACCCAGGAGGGATGCCGGAATTCAACGGCAACGGGCAGTCCTGAAAGCTCATCCAGCAAGGCTGCCAGATAGAATCTGCGTTCCGGGGTACGCGTAAAATAAGGTGGCAGCTGAACCAGTATGCACAAAAGGCAACCTGTGTTTTCCAAGGGGGAAATGCCCTGGCGGAACATCAGAACTTCCCGGATCCATCCTGTTTTATCCACTTCATGGGTCATGGTGCGGGTGAGCTTGACGCTGAATTTGAACCCTTCGGGCACCTGGGCTGCCATCCGTTCCAGGGAACGGGCCTTGGGCATCTGGTACCAGGTGTAGTTAAGCTCCGTGGCCTTAAACATTCCGGCATAGGCCGGCAGCATATCGGCCGCATGGGTGCCGGCCGGGTAAACTCCTGCGTCCACCCATTCAGCATAGGAGTAACCGCTGGTACCGGCACACAATCTATCCACCGGCTATTCCCCTTCCATAACCTGGGCGGAGCGAATAATGCCGATCACCTTACCCTGGATCATGATATCGTCAAACCCATAGGTCTGGGGACTGAAGGCAGAATTCTCCGGGCGCAGTTCAATGTGGTCGGCATGCAGAAAAAACCGTTTGACCGTGGCTTCCTCCCCGTTGATCAGGGCCACCACAATTTCCCTGTCCACGGCATACTGCCGGGGTCTGCAGATGGCAATGTCCCGGTCAAGGATACCCGCGTCTTTCATGGACTGGCCCTGGATCTTCAGGGCAAACAGGTTGTCGCCGGGATACAGGGTATCATCCACCACAAGACTGCCGTCCCACTCCTGGGTGGCATAGATGGGAAGCCCTGCCGTGATCCGTCCCACAATGGGGACAATCTTTTTGCGATGATCCGCGTCCGTAACGCCGGTTTCTTCCAGGATAACGATGTTTCTGCTGTACCGGCCCAGCCTGCGGATATACCCTTTGGTTTCAAGCAGTTTCAGTGTTTGTGCCACGGCGGCATGGCTAATGGCAAGGCTTTTGCCCATCTCTCTAAGACTTGGCGCCTCTCCGGATTGCCCAAGCGAGGACGTTAAAAAGCCCATGACTTTTTTTTGTTTTTCTGTAAGTTTTGGCCTCATGTTTGCTGTTCCTTCCCGTTGATTCTTAATACCATGTCAAAAGTTGAGCTTAATGTAAATGTTAATGTTAATCTTTTTGTGAATATTTATAAAAATGTGTAGGTAAAGTTAAATATTGACAAACCAAAATTCAATGAGCTACAGAAAACAAACCTATGGAACAATTTGTGCGATGCTATTTGAATCATTTTTAAGATGTTAACCTTAATGGATTTACGATGGCTCAATTAGAACTTAAAAAAATCAGTGTACGGTTTGGCGGGCTCCTTGCTTTGTCCAAATTGAGTTTTACCATCGGCAACGGCATCAAGGGCAAACGTCCCTATGTCATTTTTGAAAAAGGCATTGCCAGAACGTTTCAAAATATTCGTCTGTTTTCAGCCATGACGGCTGTTGAAAATGCCATGGTGGCCAGGCATTGCAGGACGGGAAAAGGAATTATCGGCTCTATCCTGCACACCCCGTCCCAGAAACGGGAAGAAGCCTGGATTCGGGAAAAAGCGTTGGATGCTCTTAAATTTATGGGTGTGGATAAATATGCAGACACCGTGGCCTCCAATCTACCCTATGGCCTGCAGCGGCGCCTGGAAATCGCCCGGGCCATTGCGTCTGAACCCCAGGTGTTGCTTTTGGACGAACCTGCAGCCGGTATGAATCCCAGTGAGTCTGCAGAATTGATGCATGATATTGCGCGCATGTAAGATCTTGGCATTGATGTGCTTTTAGTGGAACACGACATGAAAGTGGCCATGGGTGTGTGTGAACATATTGTTTGTGTTGATCATGGTGTGAAGATTGCTGAAGGATCTCCTTCTGAGATTCAGAAGGATCCCAATGTAATAGAGGCAGATCTTGGTCAGCCGGCCAATTAATAACAGCCATGGGCCGGCCGGGTCAATCAACACCCAGCCCTGCCCCACAACAAAAGTTGCAGAACCTGTGGAGGTTAGACAGACTGTCTTATAAATTTTTTTTAGGAGGAAAAATGAAAAAAGTTATTTCCATTTTAGTTTTAGGCCTGTTCCTGGTTACCTGCCTTGCAGCCAGCGTGTACGCAAAAACCTTGAAAATCGGATCCATGAGTCCGCTGACAGGCCCCTATACCTCTACGGGTACAGACATCAAAAATGGCGCACTCACTGCCATTGGGGTTATGGTGGAACAAGGCGGAATTCCCGGATATGACAAAATAGAGCTGGTCCCCCAGGATACGGCATGCAACCCCCGCCAGGCGGTTGCTGCAGCCAACAAGCTGATCAACGAAGAAGTCACCGGCGTTGTGGGTGCATATTGCTCTTCTTCCACCATCCCGGCATCTGAAACCCTGGATAAAGAAAATATCATCATGATTACCCCGGCCTCCACTAATGAGATGGTTACGGACCGCGGACTTGCCTATATGTTCCGTATGGCTGGCCGTGATGATGACCAGGCCCCGGCTGCTGTACGTTTCATCAAGGAAAAACTGAAAGCCAAAACCCTTTTTATCGTTGACGACAAAACCACATATTCCCAGGGCCTTGCAGACGGTATTGAAAAATCTGCCAAAGGAATGGGCGTCGATGTTGTGGCCCATGAACATGTAAACCAGGGTGACAAAGACTTTTCTGCGATCCTGACACTTGTCAAAAGATCCAATGCAGACGTGTACTATATGTCTTTACAAGGTTTTTCCCCGGCTGCGATGATGACCCTGCAGGCTAAACGCCTGGGGTTGAAATCCCAGATCGTTACCAATGATGCCGTTTTCCAGCCCCGGTACATGGACGTGGCCAAGGACGCCGCCGAAGGCGTTTACCTGACGTATGGATATACCGACCCGACAACACCGGAATATAAAGCATTTGCAGATCGTTATGTTCCCAAATACGGCAAAATTGCTGCCTATGCCACCTATGCATATGACTGTGCCATGGCTTATATGAAAGCGGTCAAGGCTGCCGGTACCACAGATCCTGCCAAAGTGAAAGCAGAATTGATGAAACTGGATTATCAGGGTGTTTCCAAGCACATAAAGTTCAACAAAAAAGGCGATTCAGGGTCTTCCTACATTGCCTTCAAGGTTATAGACGGCAAGTTTGTCCCTTACTGGGATCCTGCAAAAGGCCTGCTCAAATAAGGCCCAAGTGCAAAACAAACCCTGCCATATGGCTTGCCTTTTCATCCGCCTTCTTCGTTGTGTCAATGGGTACATATATTTAATATGCTCCCATTGCCACGGCCCTGCCGACCTGAGTCTGGCTGGCGGTATTGCTGATTTTTGCCCTGGCCTATCCCCAGCTTGCCGGGCGTTACGGCACGGATGTGGCCATCAGTGTGTTGAATCCGCCATGGTGCCGTGCATGGTGGTTCTGGGCGGCATGGGGTCTATTCCGGGCGTTATTCTGGGTGTTATTGCGCTGATCGCTTTACCCGAGGCTTTCCGCCAGTTTGAATCCTACCGTATGCTGATTTTCGGTCTGAAGAAAAGGAGGGATAGGCCCATGAGTGAACAGCCAATACTTGAAATGAAAAACGTCCACGCCGGGTATGGGTCCATCAAGGCCCTTGAAGGGGTGTCCATAAAAGTCATGCCCGGAGAAATCGTGACGATGATCGGGGCTAATGGCGCAGGCAAATCCACAACATTGATGACCATCTGCGGGATTGTTAAAGCCAGTGCCTATATTTCAAGAAGATGTAAAAAGCAACAGCTTTTAAAATAATACGGCCCAAAGTGTTTATCCCTTGGGCCGTTTTTGTTTGTATTTTTATGCGGACAAGTGTTTATTTAAATAAGTTGACATCAAATTTCTGCCCGCCAATGGCGGCTTCATACATCAGGCCGCCTTTGGCGTGAATAAACACAGCCATTCCTTTATAATACCCTGTTTCTGCCTGTATTCCCGTGGCCGGGCCAGCACTGGCTCCGGCTGTTCCGCCATCACTGCCAGCCTTGGCCTGGATCCCTGCAGTAACCACTACGGCTGAAATCGAGGCATCAAATTCATATGACCCGTTGGTAAATTCATCATAGGCCCGTTTGTCCTGGAAAAAGATGATTTCAGAAAACACCTGCCCACCCAGCTGAAACCCAACGGTAATTTTGGTAATGGTGGCGGTACCGGTGATCAGACCGTCCTGATAAACCCGGCCCTGGCCATAGGCGCCTCCGACAACGAAGCCTCCCTTGCCCACGGTGGGAAACACGACATAGCCATAGCAGCTTTCAAAAAAAGGCCGGACCGCCTCGGCCCTTTTAAACACATGAATCGCACTGGTGCATGAATCCGCAAACGCCGGAACAGTACAAAAAAAAGCGAAAAGACCTGTCAGCATAATAATAGAAAATTTTGAGGATTTCATTAGTGACTCTCCTTTAAAGGTTGGGGTAGTATGTCGGGCAATCCTATCAGGAGTGGCAGGCGTTGCAACTGGTAGGTCCGGATTTTTCCCCGGCCTTTCTTTTTGCTCTATGACAGACAAGACAAGTTTTATTCATCACCTGTTTCGCCTTAAGCGCACCGGTCTTCTTTGCGTCATCCAAAGCGCCCGTTTTTTTTTCAAAATCCTTGTGACAAACGGCGCAATCCTCGACAACGGCCTGGTGAAGTTGATGTTTAAAGTAGACAGGGCCTTTGCTGCCGCCGTTCAGGGTCAGTTCAGGGCGGCCGGGATCCTGGGCCATTATGCCGGACACCGGAATCAATGACAGTCCTGCAACTATACTGCAGGCGGCAAGGCAAGTTGTGATCACTTTTTTGTTCATTTTTTTGTCCTTTTTTTAATGTTACCGAATTAAGGGACTAAGACTAAGGGACTCGAAAAGAATCTGACCAAATTATTACCACAGATGTTCGGGAAAAAACAAGAAAAGGTGACTTCGTGATTATTCCCAGCATTTCTGATCCCTTGACTATACGCTATACTTTAAATAAATTAGCGCAAAGTCCACATGACCGTCACAATAAGTTGTTGCATTACTTTCGTGGTTTGTTGTGGGGTGAGCTTGGGTGTTGATATACAATGTATCACTCCGCCTCCGTGGACAATGAAACCAAAATCCTCAGCAGATCCAGATGGGCGTTATAACGGGCGGGCTCTTTGGTCCCATCGTCAGGGTGATCAACTATCCTTTTATATTTAAAATATCATAAGCAGGCAAATGAAATTCTGGACGGCCCTTTGGCCAACAAATTTTAAAAAGCCTTGAAACTTCCGGGTTTAAAGAGATCTGCTTTTTCCGAAAACAAATTGAGGAATCTGACCAACAGTAAAAGGCCCATAAATACCCCCGAAGATATCAATGGGTTGAAAATCTGGGTCATGGACTCTGCCTGATTGTCTCGGCAAGTGTTACCGGACAAAGTATCGGGGCTGTGAGCCGCCGTGTTGTTCCTTTTTTACTGGTGCTCCTTGTGGATCTTCTTCTGATATTTTTTTATCCACCAAACACTAATTTCCCATGCGAATGTGGGAGACAAAAAAATGCCTGAACTCATCCTCCCTGTGGCTGACGTATAAAATGGTGCTTAATTGTTCCGTTGCCACCTGACCTAAAAAATCCAGGACCGCATTGCGGTTGGCCCGATCCAGCCCATGGGTGGGTTCGTCCAGCACCAGAAGATCGGGCAGTTTTATCAGGGCCCTGGCAATGAGTGCCAGTCGCTGATCTGCATAAGAAAGACTACGGAAAGGGGCTTCTGCCTTATCTGCCAGGCTGATTCGTTCCAGCCAGGCCAAGGCTTTTTTTTCATCTTCAGGCCCTGGGTGCTGGTACAGGCCAATGGTATCATAAAGACCGGATATCACACAGTCCAGAACGCTGCCGGCCACCCGGTAGTTGCGGTGAAGATCCGTGCTGACAATGCCCATCCTTTTTTTCAACTCCCAGATGGACTCCCCGGTGCCCCGGCGGGTGCCGAATATCCACAACCGGTTCCGGTAGCAGGCGGGATGATCGCCTGTGATCACCTGCAGCAGGGTTGATTTACCGCATCCATTGGGGCCTGACACCAGGGTATGGTCGCCCGCAGGTATGCACAGGTTAAGATGGGAGAAAACAGGCCTGCCCGAATACCCCGCATGGCCGTCTTCCAGTCTGACCAGTTCCTTTGAATGCGGCATTTTTCCGGGCACAGCGTCTTGGGAAAAAGCAGTTTCTGCTGGTTTTAGATCATTGACGTCCGCTGAAAAGTTCGCCTGCCCCTGCAATTCAAAAACCTTGGGTAATATGTCCTGTCGAGACCCTTGAAAGGTCATGTGCCCATTTTCAATCACCGCAATATGGGTGGCGCTGGGGGGAATATCCCCGGGATCATAAACAAAGGCCAGAATGCCCATCCCGCAAACCCTGCAATGTTCCAGTGCCAGATCAAGCTGCCCGCACCCAGCCTTATCCAGGCCGTCAAAGGGAGATTGTATCAACAGCCATTGACTGCCCGAGGCGATCCTGGAAAGCAGCAGCAATTTTCTTGTCTGGCCCGTGGACAACTGCCGATAGCCCTGGTCCAGGACCTGATCCATACCAAAGGCGCGGATCATATCCGTGTATTGATCCGGATTATGGATAAAGGCCCGGGCAAAGGTACCCGGGTCCAGACGGTCCATAAAATCAGTATCGTCATCTTTGAGTTCCTGTTCAAAGACCTCCTGCTGCCGGGCAAAGGAAAAAATGCCCATATCTTTGGGCAGACAAATTTTAGCCTCCGGAATTTTTGCGTGATCTGGGGACAACAGACTGAAAAAGGAATCAATCCCGGACCGATTTTGGCCCAGGATACACCAAAACTGCCCGGGTGACGCTTCAAACAAAGGAATATGTATATTAGATGTTTTTACATTTTCAATTTTCATGGCTGTATTCAACCAGTTTTACGGCATTTCAGCAAGCCTGAATTTTCTATGGGAGACGGGGCCAATGCCGCTTTTTCCGTATTTGAACAATTGATTTTGCAAAACACCTGATATTCTGGTAAAAGCCTTCAGTGGAACATAATACCGTGTTGAATGTGTAACAGAAAAGGGTAAACAAGTGATCGGTTTTCAACCCAAAACGATATATGTGGATGTGGATGATGTCGTGTCCAGAACCACAGAAACTTATCCGGATGTTGTGGCCCAGGAGTTCGGTAAGACCGTGTCTCTTGAAGACCTAACCGGTTTTGATTTGAAACTTTGTTTTCAATTGACGGATAATGAGTTTCAATATTTTTTCGACCTGGTTCATCAGTCTGATTTTCTTTTGGGATTTGATCCGGTGGAAGGGGCGGTTGAGACCCTGAAGGCCTGGGCTGATAGAGGCCATATCATTGATATTGTAACCGGGCGTCCGACCTCGGCCCAGGATGCGACCTTGGCCTGGCTTAAAAAAAATGGGGTGCCTTTCAGGGGATTTATCATGGTCGATAAATACAATCGTCCCGGAAATGACATGTCCCTGGCCATTTCAAAAGAGGAGTTGTCCATGATGGATTACGATCTGGCCGTGGAAGATTCCCCGGACATGGCTTTGTTCCTGGCCCGGGACATGGGGGTGTCCACGGCATTGATCCACAAGCCCTGGAACCGGAAGTGCACCATACACGACAACTTGATTCGGTGTATCTCCTGGAACGAAATTTACCCCATGGTCAAAGAATTGGCACTTGAAGAATATGAGTAAATTCTTTGGTGCAGAAACGAAAGAAACAATATCTGCACCGCGCATATTTGTTGGGACTTTTAAAACAAATTGACAAGCAAAGAACTAAAAGTATATTTTATATAAATTGCGGAAGCACGCGGCTCACTGGTGGGGCCCTCGGACTTCAAATCCGATGTGGGGCGCTAATACCGTCCCGGGTGGGTTCGATTCCCATGTGCTTCCGCCATTTTTATCATATTGAAATTCTTCCAAATACAATCAATATTACGATTCAGTAACATCCATCCTATAATGCCCAGTTACCTTATGTTTACCCCGGCTTTTATCATCAAAGTTGACTGTGGGACAGAGCTGGAAAGCTATAGGGATATGGCAATCGATCTGTGCTGTCCAGCATGCTATAAGACATACAAACTTCAAGATGCAAGTGTGGCAACAATCTAAGAACAAATAAACTTTTCAACGTTAGAATCACGCTCTCCAATGGCAAATGGAAGTCTAAGCAAGTCAATACTCTGGAAATGGCCAAGAAGGTTGAGGCTAACTTCAAGACTCAGTCCATTATTTTGTGCGCAATGAAAAAGGGCGCATTCCCAGTTATGGAACGTAAAAAATTCATCAACAACTTGGCAACTTGTTAAGCCAATACCAGCTAATTTACTTCATTCAATGTAATATAATGAATTGCGCAAAGAAATTTGACGACATGACGTTATAGCGTTATTATAATTAAAGAAGGATATGATTATGCTTGCAGGTTTCCCAGATATACCATTGAGTATGCCCCATTCAAGAAAACGTCTGAGAAAGCGAGGAGAGAAATGTTAATAACAACAGCGGCTGGAATAAAATTATGAAGATTACCGTATTAGACTATGGGGCCGGCAATGTCCGCAGCCTGATCAATGCTGTGGAAAAGATGGGCGGCAGCATTAAAATGGTTGAAAAACCTGAAGATATCCTGGCAGCTGAAAGGCTGATTTTCCCCGGTGTGGGAAATTACGGGGCCATGCTTGAAATCCTTCATGAACGCGGATTTGTTGAGCCCCTGCGCAAATATCTCAACGCTGACCGGCCGTTTCTGGGTATCTGCGTGGGCATGCAAGCCCTGTTTGAAGGCAGTGAGGAAGAACTGGTCTCCAGCAATGAGAGCATTGGTTTTTTTAAAGGCCGGGTGAAACGCTTTAGAACTGAACTGGCCGTGCCCCACATCGGGTGGAACGGCATCCACATCAAACAGGACTCACCTTTTCTTGACGGGCTAGACCCGGATACAAAATTTTATTTTGTCCATTCTTATCACATCGTGCCCGAGAACCCGGAGGTCATCCTGACCACTACCACCTATGATTACCCCTATGCCTCGGCTGTGCAGCAGGGCAATGTCATCGGTACCCAATTCCATCCGGAAAAAAGCGGGACTGCCGGCATGAAGCTGCTTGATAATTTCATTCATTCAGACAGCCTTAAAGCCCGGGGGGCCGCTGACATACCGTCCAAAGGTTTGTCAAAACGGGTGATTGCCTGTCTGGATGTCCGGTCCAACGACAATGGGGATTTAGTGGTCACCAAAGGGGATCAGTACGATGTCAGGGAAGCGGGCAGCGTCAGAAATCTTGGCAAACCAGTGGCGTTGGCCCGGAAATATTACGAGCAGGGCGCTGACGAGATCACTTTTTTAAATATAACAGGATTCAGGGATTTCCCACTGGAGGATATGCCTATGCTAAAGGTCCTGGAACAAACCTCAAAACAAGTGTTTGTTCCCCTGACCATTGGCGGCGGTATCCGGGAATTTACAGATGACCAGGGTCGGCACTATTCGTCCCTGGATGTTGCGGCCCGGTATTTCAGGGCGGGTGCGGATAAAATTTCCATTGGATCGGATGCGGTTTATATTGCCATGGCATACCTTGAGTCCGGGCAGAAAACAAAGAAATCTGCTATTGAGGAGATTTCAAGGGTTTACGGGGCCCAGGCTGTGGTGATTTCCGTTGATCCCCAAAGGGCATGGGTAACCAGCCCGGAAGATGTCCCCAAACACCATGTGGTCAAGGTAACATCCGGGGAAAAAGGCCCCAACGGTGAAGCATATTGCTGGTATCAGTGTACGGTGAGCGGTGGCCGCAAAGCCATGGATCTTGATGCCGTGGCCCTGGCACGGGCCTGTGAAGAACTGGGGGCCGGTGAAATCCTGCTCAACTGCATAGATAAGGACGGGACAAATTCCGGGTTTGATCTGGACCTGATAAATGCCGTGCGCAGCAATGTCACCATCCCGGTGATTGCCTCTTCCGGTGCCGGGTGTGAAGCGCATTTTGCCCAAGTGTTTAAATGTACAAAGGCCGAAGCTGCACTGGCTGCGGGTATTTTTCACAGGGAAGAAGTACCCATTCAGGCAGTAAAACAGCATCTTGCCGAACAGGGTATTGAGGTACGAAAGTAACCCTATATAAAAAGCCACGGGCTAACCTGGTATCGCACTTAGGACCGCAGATTAAATAAGTTGGGCAGAAATAACGCCGAATGTTGGTTCATCTACAAGGCGCATTAAAGATTGAATAGCAGGCCTATGGGGCCTTTGATGCAACGAAGTAGATGGGCCAAAAGGCAAGCTATTTCGTTCAAGTTATTTAATCTGCGGTCCTTAGGTTCAGCCCATGGCTATTAGATTAAAGATTCAGGCAACCTTTAACAGTGCTTCTACTTCCCCCATCCGGCAGGTGAACTCAGCAATTATTTTTAATGTATCTTCGGCTGAAATGCCAATATGTTCCATGGCCTGCCGGTGGAATCGATAAGCAAGTCCGTCCGCCCCGACTCCCATGCCCATCATCATGCATATGCAATCGGACAAATAGACCACAGCGATATCCTTGTCCCTGACCATGGTCTCGCTGGTAAGATGGTGATTTCGGATGATGCCGACCATTTTAGGAGAAAATTGCCACATTTTGGCAATCATACCACCAAGCTCGGCATGGTTTACGCCAATAATCTGCTTTTCAGCCTCCATAAAACTGAAATTTTCATTGATCACCAGATTGTAAATTTTTTCAAAGGCATCCTGAACAAATTTATTTAGAACGGTTTTACCCATATCCTTGAGAAGCGAGGCTGTGAATATGCTGTTTTTATTGGGCAGGTCTAATTGGCCGGCCACCTGTTTTGCAATGAGGGCCGACGATACGGAATACTTCCATAACGCGCCTTCGTGCAAATCATAACCTTCCTGGCTGCCGTTGGTTACCTGGGCACTTACCTTGAGCATTACCAGGTCCACAAGTTGATCAGTGCCTATCATGGTAGCTGCTTCCTCGATGGTTTCAGCAGGATGTTTCAAACCAAAGTATGCGGAATTGGCCGTTCGAAGGATATCTGCGGTAATGGCAGGATCGTATTGGATAATTTTGGTAATGTCTTTCATGGATGCATTGGGGTCATCCACGATTCCCAAAAGGGAGGTGACTACAGCAGGGATGGGTTTTAGATTTTTTATTTCCTTGATCAGTACTTGCAGGCTGGTCATAACCGCACCTCCCCTAATCCGGATGTTTTCAGATAAATATTTCCGGAGGCGATTTCCATTTTTACTGTCCGGTTTGAATACCCCCCCACAGCCTGTTTCCAGATGGCAACATCGTTTTTGGTCAATATCTGCATTAGTGCTGAATAGTTTTGTCTGCCGAGATTGAAAATACCTTCCTGGTCCATAATTTCAGCTCCGCCTGCAACAAAAACTTTTATTCTGGATTTTTCGGCACCCAGAGCAGATACCTGTCTGAACAACTCTGGAATACCGGTATCTGCGAACATGAACGGATTGCTTTCTGCCTTTACGGTATCAATGGCGGAATTCGGCAGCATATAGTGAAGCATTCCCCCTACTCCGGCTTGGGGATCATATATTGCAAGCCCGATGCATGAACCAAGCGAGTATGTCACAATGGTATCATCGGGCTGGTTGCTGACTTTCATAGCTGCTACACCTACGATATGTTCCATGTTACCTCGATTTTTTAAAATAAGTGCCGGCAGGATGCATTCTCATATGATAAAAATCAAAAAAGATATAATTACCAACCCTCTTACAATTTAAAATTGTATATTGTATTTTCAAGGTATTATAATAAATTTTGTCAAGATCGTAAATAAAATGTAACCATTGGCGTTCGATTCCGTTTACATGTTTACAGTTTAAACCTGGCCAGGTTCCGGTTGATTTCTTCTGGCGGGACGTTTTCTCCAAAAAATAGAACAGATCCTGCAAGGAGACAGCAGCGAGAGAGCGACTGCGTCAGACGTCCTTTTTATTTTTTAAAACCTCTCTCTTTTATATCATTGTTCAAATGTTTGTCAATTAGCGTTTCCTTCCCAGCAAAGCTCTATTGAGGCTTTTTCCTGACAAGGGGAGTTATGAAAAGCGTCCATGCCGTTTTCCATGTCTTTTGAAAAAGATAATCCAGTCAAAATGATTGGTTCCGGCTAAAACGTGTGTCTACAGGCCAAATTTTTCAGCCGCTTTTTTCATAAGGTACTCGCCGATGGGCATGGCAGATGTAGCCGCCGGAGAAGGAGCATTACACACATGAAGCGACCTTTCTGTCTCTGCGAAAAGAAAATCATGAACCAAAGATCCGTTGTTCATCACCGCCTGCGCTCGGATGCCTGCCGGATAATGTGTTAAATCTTTCAGCTCAATCTGCGGGCAGTATTTCTGCACTCGTTTCAGATACCCTCTCCTATATACAGAGTCTATCATCTCATTTATCCCGCTTTTTAAGTTGGCTTTTACAACCTTCCAGAATCCCGAAAATTTCATCATCTCATGAACATCTTTGATACTGAAGTTAATACTGCCGTATCCCTCTCTCTTCCATCCTAAAACAGCATTCGGACCAACGGTGAAAGCGCCGTCCACCATAGGTGTCAGGTGCACACCAAGGAAAGGAAGCTCAGGGTCTGGAATAGGATATATCAGTCTTTTTACTATGCCCTGCTTCTCAACGGGAAGCTGGTAATATTCTCCTCTGAAAGGAATAATCCGGAAGTCCACATCGATATCCATCATTCTGGTGAGCCGGTCTGCCATAAGTCCGCCGCAGGCGATCAGTCTGGAAGCCTCCAGGGTCACTGGCCCGGCATTCACCATAACCCCCCGGCCGGATTCCTTTATATCAGTAACGTTTGCATTGTAATATATCTTGCCGCCAAGCGCTTTAAACATGTTTACCATGTGCCTGGTCACTGCGATATAATCTGTAATGGCGGTATCCTTTACAAACAAAGCCCCTTTTCCTATGATGTTCGGCTCCATTTTTTTGAGCTGTGTCTGCGAAACTTCTCTGATGTTGATTTTGTTTTTAATGCATCTTTTGCGCAGATTTTCCATCCGCTCCATTTCCAGGTCACTGGTTGCCACCAGCATCTTACCGCACTGCTGAAAGGGCAGGTTATTTTGAAGGCAGAGCTCTTTTGTGATCGCTGCGCCTTTTTTACAGAACTCAGCTTTCAGGCTTCCGGGTTCATAATAGACCCCGGCATGAACCACGCCAGAGTTGTGGCCTGTCTGGTGATGTGCGCAGTCACTCTCTTTCTCCAGAATAATAATGTCCTGATTCAAAAATTTTGTTTTTAACTGCAGGGCAGTGGCAACCCCCACTATTCCGCTGCCGATGATCACTAAATCTGTTTTAATACGTTTCATGTCTATTTCTCTATTTCCAGCCCTTATCAAAAACATGACTCAGCCGTGCTCCCATAAGGACTGCAAGTTTTATGAACTTCTGCGATTCATTGAGCTGAATAGTAAAAAAGCCCTTAATAAAAGGGCTTTTAGCAGAAAAGTTTACAGTATTGATATTGGTACTAGCTAAAACGGGATATCATCATCCGGGATGGGTGGGGTGCCCCCGTCCGGTATACCCGGCTGGGCAGGGCCTTGGAAATTATCCGAATTGGGCGCCGGCCGGTTCGGGGCATATCCACCCCCACCGCCGTTGTCCGGCTGATTCTGATATCCGCCGCCTCTCTGGTAACCTGATCCCCCGGGGCCAGGCCCGGGACCAGACTGGCCGCCGCCATCCCGGCTGCCCAGAAACATGAAGTTTGAAACGACAATGTCCGTGGTGTAATGTGTCTGGCCCTCTTTTTCCCATGACTTGGTCTGCAGCCGACCTTCTATATAAATTTGCCTGCCTTTTGATAGGTATTTTTCACAGGTTTCAGCCTGTTTGCCGAATACTACAATCCTGTGCCATTCGGTTTTTTCCTGGCGCTCCCCGGTATTTTTGTCGGTCCAAACTTCGGTGGTGGCAAGTGGGAAATTCACCACTGCCAATCCCTGCTGGGAATATCTGATTTCAGGATCTTTTCCCAAATTACCGATGAGGATGACCTTATTTAAACCTGCCATATTTAAATCTCCTTTTTATCTAAATTAGTGTCTGAGGAAACTTGTGTTTGGATGAAAAGTTGCCCAGATGCAAGACGCAAAAAAATTTGCAACCGGAGCAACCTCATGGTTGTGAGGATTGCAACTTTTTCTGCAACGCCGCAGGTGGGTGACTTTTGGTTCAAACAATTAATAATCCAGGGAAGACACTTCCAACGCATGCTTCTGGATAAAATTGCGCCGGGGCTCCACCTCTTCACCCATGAGCAGGGTAAATATCTCGTCAGCTTTTTCCGCATCTTCAATATCCACCCTCAGCATAATCCGCTTTTCCGGATTCATGGTTGTTTCCCACAGCTGGTCCGCGTTCATTTCACCCAGACCTTTATAACGCTGTATATTGATTCCCTTTTTGGCTTCGGCCATGAGATATTCGTAAAGGCCGTTTAAATCATCAAGGGTCGTTACTGTTTTTGCATCAGCCGCCCTTGAGGACATGGAGAAGGGTGGCTGGTTCAAGTCTTTTATTTTTTCATAGGCCTGGCGCATTTTCTGGTAGTCGCTGGTGCTAAGAATCTCTCTTCCCACACGCAGCAGTTTTGTCTGCCCTGTGTTGTCCAGAATATCCATTTCATAAATGCTGCGTTCCTGATCAAATTCGATTTCCTGGGGGGTGTATTCTTTTTCTTTCAGCATAGCGGATAAGGCTTCCAGGTTGGTTTTTTCTTCCAGGAAGCGTTTTGAACTGACCCCTTCCCTGATCAGGGTAAACAGAAGATCCGTATCATAATCACGTTTGTGAAGCTGGTTCATGCTGTTGTAGTAATCTGTCATGTTTTGCAGAAACGCATAGAATTCATCCTCGGTCAGGGGCGTGTCGTGTCCATTGATCACAATCTGTTTCTGGGATGAAATTCTGCGAATCAGATAATCGGCGTATTCGGTTTCATTTTTCAGGTATATGCCGTTTTTCCTTGATCCCACCCTGAAAAGCGGGGGTTGGGCAATATACAGGTATCCACTTGAGATCAGGTCCGGCATCTGGCGGTAGAAAAAAGTGAGAAGCAGGGTCCGGATGTGCGAGCCGTCCACGTCCGCATCCGTCATGATAACCACCTTATGGTAGCGGATTTTCTCTATGTCGTACTCTTCCCTGCCCGCGCCTGTACCCAGCACCGTAATGATATTTTTAATCTCGTCGCTTCGAAGAATTTTGTCGAACCGGGCCTTTTCCACATTGAGAATTTTGCCTTTCAAGGGAAGGATGGCCTGGAAGCGCCGATCCCGGCCTTGTTTGGCAGACCCGCCGGCAGAATCGCCCTCCACGAGGAACAGTTCACGCTCTGCAGGATCGGCAAACTGGCATTCGGCAAGTTTGCCCGGCAACGTGGAATCGAGCAATGTCCCTTTTTTACGGGCAAGCTCCCTGGCTCGTTTGGCCGCATCCCTGGCCCGGGCCGCATCCACGCCCTTGGCGATAATTTTTTTGGCGACATTGGGATTTTCTTCCAAAAACTGGCCCAATTTCTCATTTAGCAGGGATTCAACAATGCCCTTAACCTCATTGTTGCCCAGTTTTGTCTTGGTCTGACCTTCAAACTGTGGCTCCATGAGTTTGACCGATACGATAACGGATAGGCCTTCTCGCATATCATCACCGCTGATCTTGATGCTCTGCATATTTTTGGGCAGACTGGTGTTGCCTGAAATATAGGCATTCACCGTGCGGGTCAGGGCCCCTTTAAGCCCGGATACATGGGCTCCCCCCTCAATGGTCCTGATATTGTTGGCAAAAGAGTACAATTTCTCCTTGAAGGTATCATTGTACTGGATGGCCACCTCTATCTGGACATCGTTTTTATCCCCTTCAATATGAATGGGATCGTGCAGCGGGGTGCAGGATCGGTTCAGGTATTCCACAAAGGAGACAATTCCTCCTTCATAATGGAAGTCATCCTTTTGGGCAGAACGTTCGTCCTCTATGACGATCCTGATCCCTTTGTTCAAAAAGGCCAGTTCCCGAATACGCCGGGACAGGGTGACATAGCTAAATTCGTTTTTATTCATAATGGTGAAATCAGGGGAGAACGTAATCAGTGTCCCCTGTTTTTCCGTATCACCAAGGACTTCAAGTTCAGTGAGTTTGTGCCCTTTGGAATAGGTCTGGTGATAGATTTTACCGTCTTTAAACACCTCCATGACCAGATGCTCGGATAGGGCATTGACAACGGAAATACCCACACCATGCAGGCCGCCGGAAACTTTATAGGCGTCTTTATCGAATTTGCCGCCGGCATGCAATTTGGTCATGACCACCTCGCAGGCCGGTATATGTTCGGTTTCGTGCATCCCTACCGGGATACCCCGGCCGTTGTCCTCTACGCTCACCGACAGATCCTCGTGGATGGTGACAAAAATCGTGTCACAATATCCTGCCATGGCTTCATCAATACAATTGTCCACCACCTCATATACCAGGTGGTGCAGGCCTTCAAGGTCCACGTTGCCGATGTACATGGACGGTCTTTTCCGGACAGCGTCAAGGCCTTCTAAAACTTTGATGTCGCCTGCGCCGTAATCTTTATTCCCTTGGTTTTTATTCATGATAGATGTATGGACATTATTACGCAAATAAGGTTATTGTTTTTCATGCTTTTAACGATGCAGGGGCTTTTGCTGTCTTTGATGTTCAATGTCACAATTTCGTCTCCGAATAGATTAAGGGCATCCATGAAGTACCTGGGGTTAAAGGCGCTTTTTATCTCTTCGCCTGAAAAACCAACCATGAGCTGCTCTTTTGACTCGCCGATCTCAGGGTTAGTGATGGTAACGGCCAGGCTATTTTCCGTAAAGTTGAATATAACGCTTTTATAATCTTCCGAGGTAAGGATGGAAACTCGTTTCATCAGTGTTAGAAACATTGCCCGCTCAACTTCAATGGGGATCATGCCCTCGAAATTAATGACAAGCTTGTAGTCCGGATAGTCGCCTTCAAGCAGTTTGATCATGATGGATTCATTGGCGCGCTGGGACACGAAATGATTGCCCTTGACGCCCACCTTGATGGTTTCTATATCAGAATCAATGAATTTTCCAAGTTCGGTCAGCCCTTTTTTGGGAATGATTACCCGGGAACTTCCCAGATCAAGATCCCCTGTAAACGGCGCGTCAAAACAGTGAAGTCTTCTTGAATCCGTTGAAACGATCCGCAGCATGTCCTGTCCTTCAACCTCTGCCTTTTCAATCAGGGAGCCCAGGACATAGATCCTTTTTTCGTCGTTCTGATATCCCACCACAGAGGAGACAGTCACCATCTTTTTCAGGTCTTTGGCGGCAATATCTATGAAGTCGACGTTTTCAATCACAGGGGTTTCAGGAAAATTTTCATAATCCGAGGAGACAATGTGGTAAACGCTGTCCCCGGATCCTATTTCAACCCACCGGTTTTCAACCTCATTGATGCAGATATTTTCATTGGGATATTCCCTGATGATTTCAAAGAATTTTTTTGAGTTGATAGACAAAATTCCCGGTTTTTCAACCTGCGCCTCATAGGTCCCGGTGAAAACCGTTTCAAGGTCATTGGCCGTGATGGTTATCTTTGACTCAACCGCCTTGATCAAAAGATCCGAGGTGATTTTTAAATTTGTTTTTCTGCCGGTGATACCCTGAATTTTTGCCAGAACTTCCAGGATATCCTTTTTATTGAAGGAAAATTTCATTTAGAATCCTTTTTTATCTTCTGTTAAACCGAATAAGTCTATAATAAACTGTCTGATTTATCAAGAGAAATGGCAGAGACGCCCGCCTTGATGTGCTGCGTTATAAGCCTGTTCAGGGCGGGTGGGGTCAGATAAAAATTTCAGGGCTCCGTGGCAAAAAAGATTTGGACAGATTTAGGCGTTGAGCAGGTTTCGTTCAGCCACCTGGCCTTATCCTTGATGGAGCCGTCCTTCATCAATCTTGCCTCTTCTGGACATGCCTTGATACAGGCGCAGCAGAGAATACAGTCTTCAGCAATGGTGGCAAACCCGCGCTCCGCATCAATGGCATTTGATGGACAAGCCGTGGCACAAATCCCGCAGTTCGTGCACGAATCGGTTACCTCAATGAAGTCAGGGGCACCCTTGCCCATGCCCTCCTTGTACGGAAAATTTCCCGGTACCTTCAAAGCGGAAATTTTCTTTAAATCATTGGTCTTTTTGAGCATATTTCCGGTCTCGGCGCCAAAGTCTGCGGCCTGTTTTAGATCGTTCTCATCCGGCCGGTTCATGGCAACGGGAATCTCTGTGCTTGCAAATGAATGTTCGCCAATAAAGGCCGCCCCGGAAACAGGGATAAATCCGCATGACGACGCAACATCCTTAAGTTCCAGCAACGCATCATCATATGCCCTGTTACCGTAGACCACTGTGAGTATGGCCGGGGTGTTGACAGCAGTCAGTTTTTTAAAGAAATCAGCGGCATCTGCGGGCAGGCGGCCAGCATAGACAGGTGCCCCCAGCAGTACAATATCATTGCCATCAAAGGGCGCAAGCACGGTGTCCCGGATCTTTGGAGGGGTGAAGTTGATAGCGGTGATTTCAGAGTCACTGATTTCCAGATTTTGGGCAAGACCCTGGGTTATGGCCCTAAGCACTGTTTCGGTTGTTTTGGTGGGGCTGAAATATATAAGGGTAATTTTTTTCATGCCGGAAGTCTCCATATCTTGTGTTCTATCGTATCCTGGTGTTTTCCACAAAGGGTAACACGGCAGCCTTTAATGCCGCCATGTCATCGGCGCTTAAAAAATGATCATCCACGGTGGCAAAATCCGGATCCAGCACATCTACGTCTCGGGAGCACGGCTGAAGTATATAGGATGCCGCCCCCCGGATCATTTTGCCGATATTTTCCATGATAACCGGTGTAACAAACGGTCTTGCACATGTTGTTCTGAATTCATACGCCGGTGATTTTTTCATGATCAAAGAAATACTTTCCATTACCCGATTCAGATGCCCGGGGTTCTTCATTACCATGGGATAGTGGTCCGTATCTGTTTTAATATCCATGGCCAGATAATCCACAAGGCCCTGGTCAAAAAGTGCGTCCAGGACCCTGGGGGCCGTACCGTTGGTGTCCAGCTTGATTTTATAGTCCATCTGCCGGACCGTTTGGATAAAATCAATCAGATCCGCTTGCAGGGTGGGTTCTCCGCCGGTAACGACAATCCCCTCAATCATGCCTTTCCGTTTTTCCAGGAAGGTCAGAATCTCTTTCTGATCCGGGATCTTCAAACCCAAACCACCGGAACTGCCGCCCCCTTCGGGCGTGACAGTTCCGGCAGCAAGATCCGGATTATGGCAGTAGGGGCAGGTGAAGTTACACCCCCGGGTAAACACCACACAAGCAATGGTTCCCGGAAAATCAATCAGGGAATTTTTTTGAAATCCGCCAATATACATGTGATTATACTTTCTAAAAGGTTATGACGCAATCTTTGCCGCCACCGTCTGGGCAGAATAGGTCTTGCGCATCTTAAATTCCGTTTGCTTGCCGTTGTTCCACTGGCTTATCGGCCGCAGATAGCCCACTACCCGGGAGTAGATTTCCGTATCGGCATTGCAGATTTCGCATTTGGCATGTTCCCCTGAAATATAACCGTGGGAGGGACAGACACTGAAGGTGGGCGTCAGGGTGAAATAGGGCAGACGGAAGGTGTTGGATACCTTGGACACCATGTGTTTAACCGCCTCAATGTCAGAGACCTCCTCACCTAGGAACAGATGCTGAACCGTACCGCCGGTGTATTTGGTCTGCAGTTCGTCCTGCAGTTCCAGTGCCTCAAACAAGTCGTCGGTATAATTTACCGGCAGGTGGGTGGAGTTGGTGTAAAAGGGGTCGGAGCCGTTTTTGAACTCTTCTTCATTGGCGCAGACAATGTGTTTAAATTTCTTTTTATCCAGTTTGGCAAACCGGTAGGTGGTGCCTTCGGCAGGGGTTGCTTCCAGGTTGAATATTTCACCGGTACTTTCCTGCAGGCTTTCTATTTTGCTTCGGATATGATCCATGGCCTTGATGGCAAAGGCCTGGCCCCGGGGGGTGGCAATGCCACTGTCCGTGCCCAGGAAATTAAGGCAGGCTTCATTCATGCCGAGAACGCCGATGGTGGAAAAGTGGTTGCGCCAGTAAACGCCGGTGTTTTCCTTAATTTGTCGCAAATAGAATTTTGAATAGGGGTACAGGTCGCCTTCGGTGAACTTTTCAAGAATTTTACGTTTGATGCCCAACGATTCGGCACTGATGTCAATCAGTTTATCCAAGCGGTTGAAAAAATCAGCCTCATCCTGGGCAAGGCGCCCGATCCTGGGCAGATTCAAGGTAACAACTCCGATGGAACCGGTCAATGGATTTGCACCGAAAAGCCCGCCGCCACGTTTACGCAGTTCCCGGTTATCTAATCTAAGCCGGCAACACATGGAGCGTGCATCCTCGGGGTCCATATCGGAATTGACAAAGTTGGAAAAATAGGGAATTCCGTATTTACCCGTCATTTTCCAGATATTTTCCAGTTTGGGATTGGACCAGTTAAAGTCTGCAGTAATGTTGTAGGTGGGAATGGGGAAGGTGAAGACCCTGCCCTTGGCATCGCCTTCCATCATCACTTCTGCAAAGGCTGCATTGACCACGTCCATCTCATCCTGGAATGCGGCATAGGTCTCTTTCTGATGTTTTCCGCCAATGATGACAGGGGTGTCCTTGAGCATGGCGGGCACGTTCAGGTCCATGGTGATATTGGTGAAAGGCGTCTGAAATCCCACCCGGGTGGGAATATTGATGTTGAAAACAAATTCCTGCAACGCCTGTTTGACCTCTTTGTATTCAAGGTTGTCATACCGGACAAAAGGGGCCAGCAAGGTATCAAAGTTAGACATAGCCTGGGCCCCGGCCGCTTCTCCCTGCAAGGTATAAAAAAAGTTTACGACCTGGCCCAGGGCACTTCTGAAATGTTTGGGCGGAGAGGATTCTACTTTGCCGGCCACGCCTTTGAATCCTTCAAGTAGAAGATCCTGCAGATCCCAGCCCACACAGTATACGGACAGAAGGCTTAGGTCATGGACATGGATGTCTCCGCTATAATGGGCATCCCGGATGGTAGGCGGATAGATTTTATTAAGCCAGTATTCGGCTGTGATATCCGAGGAGATGTAGTTGTTCAGTCCCTGGAGGGAGTAGCTCATATTTGAGTTTTCCCTGACCTTCCAGTCCATGCGGCTGATGTAAGATTCCATGAGGCCGACGTTTTCATTGATGGCAATGTTCCGGATCTGGTTGTGCTGCTCCCTGTATATAATGTATGCCTTGGCGGTTTTGTAAAATGGGGAATCCAGAAGTACCCGTTCCACAATATCCTGAATATCCTCTACCTCGGGAATGGCCCCCAGGTGAAGGTCCCGGGCAAGGGTCAGTACCCGCATGGTCAATTTTTGGGCTTCCCTGCCGTTGAATTCTTTTGTTGCTCCACCTGCTTTGATCAAAGCATTTGTTATTTTAGAAGAATCAAACGCAGCTATCCGTCCGTCTCTTTTTTTGATTTGTTCAAACATCTGACTACCTCTTGAAATCTGATTGATATTCACATACTCTGATGAGAATGCAGACGGGGGACTCCCAGACTGCGACTTTGATTTAACGCAACATGTAGTTATATGTCAAGAAAAAAAACTATATATTGTGCTTTTAACGCGAAGCACACAAGGGTGCCATGCAGCTTGATCAGAATCCATTTTTTAGAAAAACCATAACACCATGGTATGATTCCAATTTTGCCTGTTGGGCCCTGATCTGGTCCATGGTGCTGGTCTTCTGTTTTGCCGTTGACGGAGTGATTGTGGCCGCTAACGACCCTAGACTGGCCCATCATATATGGTTTCCATTGCTGTTGGCAGGACTTTCCAGTTTTCTGGCTGTAAAAGTTTATGTGCGGTTGAACATCAGGGTCAACAATGAATAAATTCTTATAGGATCTCTCCGATTACTTCTATCAGATGATGAACAATCTGTGCCGTAACCCCCCATATCACCACATCCTTATATGGATATGTCAGTTCCATGACATTGGGCCTGTGGCCGGCATAGCCGTTTTTCCGGTGGGTCTTCAGGAGCGTCTCAAAGGGAATTTCAAGTACCCTTGAAATTTCTTCGGTCTCAAAAACGATTTCATCTTTTTGGTTCCAGATACCTGTAAACGCTTGGATATCCCGGTTTTTCAAGGTCTGAAAATGACCCAGTGATCCGATATATTCCACATTATCAGAAACAATGCCTGTTTCTTCATAAAGCTCACGAAAGGCCGCCTGCTTGACCGAAGCATCCGTTTGTTCCACATGTCCGCCGGGAAAAGCCATCTGGTTGCGCCAGGCATATCCTTCCCGGTCCGCTTTCTGGATGAACAGCAGGGTCGGTTCCCGCCTAAAAAAGAAAAGCGCCATCACGGCGGTGGACTTAAACTGCGCAGGATCCGGGGCCGGCGGATGGGAGGCCGAGACAATAGCGGAATTCATTATTTCAATATATGATGATGTGTTCATGAACCGTCCTTTTAAACAATGCCCATCAAGCCTACAATCTTAATCATTCCTTGTCAAACCGGTGCTTTTTGAATTTTAACCCGTTGTCTTGACAATTAGTTTTTTGCAACAATTATTATTAAAAAAATTAATTTTAATCGTTAAACTGATAATTCATTAGGAGCTAAAATGGCAGAAAAAGAAACCAGACAATTTAAAACCGAAGTTCAGCAGCTTTTGCATCTGATTATCCACTCTCTTTATTCCAACCAAGAAATTTTTATCCGGGAGTTGATTTCAAACGCCTCGGACGCCATTGACAAGGCCAGGTTCAAAGAACAGACAGAACCGGATCTGTTTGCCGATGACAATGATTACCATATCCGCCTGGCTGCGGACAAGGACGCCAAGACCTTCACCGTCACGGATAACGGCATCGGCATGACCTTTGACGAGGTCAATGACAATATCGGTACCATTGCCCAGTCCGGTACCGCCGCCTTTATGGAAGCCCTGGCAAAATCAAAAAATGAAACAAGCCTCTCCCCGGAACTCATTGGCCAGTTTGGCGTGGGTTTTTATTCGGCGTTTATCGTGGCAGACAAGGTGCGTCTGGACACCAAAGCCCCAGGCCAGGAAAAGGGCGTGCGGTGGGAATCCGACGGCAAGGGCGAATATAGCCTTGAAGAAATTGACAAGAAAGAACGGGGAACACAAATTACCCTGTTCCTTAAAGACCCGGAAGAGGGAGACCGGGATTTCACCGAAGAGTACACCATCCGTAACATCGTTAAAAAGCATTCCGACTTTGTCACCTACCCCATCATCATGAATGTGGAGGCCAGCGAGCCCATTCCTGAAAATGAGATTATTAAAGACAAGGATGGCAAGCCCATCGGGGAAACCTATCGGAAAGTCAGAAAAGACGAAACCCTGAACTCCATGAAGGCCATTTGGGCCAAGCCCAAGGACGATGTGACCGAAGAGGAGCACAAGGAGTTTTATAAACACATCTCCCATAACTGGGATGACCCCTGTGAAATTATTCACAAAAAGTTTGAAGGGGTGACCGAATATGATGTGCTTATGTATCTTCCCTCCAAAGCCCCTTTTGACATGTTCCGGCCGGAACGTAAACACGGCATGCAGCTTTACTGCAAACGGGTTTTCATCATGGATGACTGCAAGGAGCTCTTGCCCGAGTACCTGGGCTTTGTCCAGGGCATTGTAGATGCACCGGACTTGAATCTTAATGTCAGCCGCGAGATTCTGCAGGAAGACCGCCTGGTCAGAAATATCCGCAAAAATCTGGTTAAACAGGTTTTTGGCGTGCTCGAAGACATGGAAGATGAAAAATACATTAAATTCTACGAAGAATTCGGTCAGGCCCTTAAGGCCGGTATCCCCTCGGATTACGATAATAAAGAACGACTGGCATCGTTGCTGCGTTACAAAACCACCAAGTCCGGTGACAAATATGTGACCCTTGACCAGTACATTGAAAACATGCAAGAGGGACAGAAAGCGATTTACTACATCACGGGTGAAAATATGGCCTCCCTTGTCAATTCCCCGCTGCTTGAGGCGCTTAAAGCAAAAGACTACGAAGTCCTTCTCATGGTGGACCCCATTGATGAATGGGTGACCCAGTCCCTGCCCGAGTACAAGGAAAAGAAACTGAAAAGCGCCGAAAAAGGCGACCTTGACCTGGAAAAGGTGGATGATGAAAAGAAAAACGAGTATTCAGCTTTGCTCTCTTTTCTTAAAGGCAAGCTGGAAAGCAAGGTTAAGGATGTGGTGGTCTCCAACCGGCTTAAAGATTCTGTCTCCTGCCTGACAGGCGACGAGTGGGCCATGAGCGCTTATATGGAAAAAATTCTGAAAGCCTCGGGCCAGAAAGCCCCGGAACAGAAACGCGCCCTGGAAGTCAATGTCAACCATCCGGTCATGGAAAAAATCAAGTCCGTGTTTGAATCCGATACCACAAATTCCGTGCTTACGGACTATTGCGACCTGCTTTATGATATTGCCGTGATTTCCGAAGGCGGCAAGCTTGATAATCCAGCACGGTTTTCCACCCTTGTTGGAGATCTCATGGCAAAATCCATATGAAGATCTACCTTGAAAGCCTGGGGTGTTCCAGAAACCAGGTGGACAGCGAGATCATGCTTGGCCGGTTGACTGCAGCCGGCCATCAGATAATAACAGACCCGATTCAGGCTGAAACCATCATCATAAATACCTGCGGGTTTATTTCAACCGCCTCCCAGGAGGCGGTTGATGTTATTTTGGAGATGGCAGAATTTAAGACGGCCGGTGCGTGTCGGCGGCTGGTTGTCACCGGTTGTCTTGTCCAGCGGTATAAGGATGACCCAAAGCTTTTGGACAGCCTGCCGGAGGTGGATGCTTTTTTAGGCACCGCAGCCTGTGACCATATCGTAAAGGCCGTGGAGAATGCCGGTAAGGTGCCGTTTGTTCTGTTTCCTGAACCCGACACCCGACAGGTGGACATCCCTGTGCAGGCCCGGGAACTTCTTTATGAAAAAACCGCCTACATCAAGGTGTCCGAAGGGTGCAGCCGCCACTGCACCTATTGCATTATTCCAAATCTGCGGGGTCGCCAGCGCTCCCGGCCCGTTGAACTGATCTGCAAGGAGGCTTCTGCCCTTCTGGATAAGGGCGTTAAAGAGATCATTCTCACAGCGGAAAACACCACGGATTACGGCCGGGACCTGGACGGATCGGCCTTTCATTCGGTGCTTGAAAAAACCGCGGAAAAAATGGCTCAAAAAGATCCAGCCGCATGGCTTCGATTCCTGTATACCCATCCATGCACCCTTGATGAACGGGTCATTGAAACGGTGCAACGCCATGCCAACATCTGTTCTTACTATGATGTACCCATCCAGCATGCCCATGATGAGGTCCTGAAACGCATGGGCCGGCCCTACACCCGGCAGGATCTTACCCGGCTTTTTTCCGATATTCGCCGCCTGGACCCGGCTGCCGCGTTAAGAACCACCGTAATTGTCGGCTTCCCCGGTGAAACAGACCAGCAGTTCAAGGACCTTTTGGCATTTATACAGGAGGTAGAATTTGATCATCTGGGTGTTTTTACCTATTCCGACTCCCAGGATCTGCCTTCTCACAGGTTAAGCGATCATATCCCTGAAGACCTGGCAGAATTACGGCATGATGCCATTATGGCGGCCCAGGCGAAGATTTCCGAAAAACGCAATGCCCGGCATGTGGATCGTGTCTATCCGGTTCTTGTGGAAGAAAACCCCGAAGACGGGTTATACATCGGCAGAACCCCGTTCCAGGCCCCTGAAGTGGACGGGGTAACATTTATTTATTCGAATGGACTGGACACAGGCAGTCTGGTTCAGGTAAAAATAACCGACGCATTTGAATATGATATTGCCGGGGAGATGGTGTGACAAAAGATATAAAAAAAGAGATTATGGCGCTGGCCGGCCCAGATCTTTCGCTGGTGGAGCAGGCCCTTGAAGTGAATTTGACCCCGAATCTGGATCTGGTCAGGCAGGTGGCAGGGCATCTACTGTTTGCCGGTGGTAAACGGCTCAGGCCGTTACTCATGATCCATGCTGCCCGCATGTGTGGGTTTCAGACCGGGCAGGAAATTGATTTTTCCACTATTTTTGAGTATCTTCATGCCGCCACCCTGCTCCATGATGATGTGGTGGACGGCTCGGATACACGCCGGGGCAAACCATGCGCCCATACCCTATGGGATGCCCCAACGGTGGTGCTCACAGGGGATTTTCTTCTGGCTACAGCGCTTGTGATAGCCGCAAAAACAAAATCTGCCCGGGTCATTGAAGTAATCGCTCAAATTACGGCGGACATGTCCCAGGGCGAAATTCTCCAGATGAAAAAAAAGGGGAACCCGGACCTCACAGAAAATGAGTACAATGACATCATAGAACGAAAGACAGCCGTTCTGATCCAGGGGGCCTGTCGCACCGGTGCCATTGTGGCCAAGGCCGACCAAAACCGGGAAACCGCCCTTAAAAATTACGGTTGGCACCTGGGCATGGCCTTTCAAATGGCGGACGATCTGCTGGACTATACTGCCACAGCCGATCAGCTGGGCAAAAACCCCGGGGCAGATATGCGCGAAGGCAAGTTGACCTTGCCCCTGATTTACAGCCTTGGAAAGGCCGATGCCCAGGAGCGAAAATGGATGCTGGCTGCCATGTCCCGGCCACAGTTTAATCCGGAAGAGTTTAAAGACCTTAAAGAACGGCTGACCCGTCTGGGCGGCACTGAATATACAAATAACCGGGCTCTTGCCCATGTGCAGTCAGCCAGGACCGCTCTGGATATTTTTCCTGAATCTCCCTCAAAGCACCTGTTGGAATTGATTGCGGATTATTCCATCCTCAGAAAGGTATAATCATGATCTCCCAATTACGATTTTTATTGATTGTATTTATATTTGCGATTTTTTATTTCCCCCTGACCGGGGTCATGGCTGCCGGGCAGGATAGTGTCTACATCACTACCGGACAACATAAAATAAGCGGTCAGAATGTGTTAGGTGCCCAAAAGGCTGCCGTGGGAGATGCCTTGGAAAAGGCGGTTCAAAGCGCATTTGCCTCTGTGGTATCCCAGCAGAAATTGGGCGAAAACCTTGATTTTCTTTATGACCAGATTCTTGCCCATACCATGGATTTTGTGTCCACTTACCGGGTCATCAACGGCATGACCCACAATGGGGCATATCTTGTGGGCGTAGAATCAACGATCAGCCTGGACCTTATGAAGAAACGTCTTCGTGATTCCAGCATCTTCAACCAGGCCCGGAACAATCCAAAGATTCTTTTACTCATTGCAGAACAGGGGTCCGAAGAGACACAACCCCGGTGCTGGTGGTGGCAGCCAGAAGGGCAATCCTATATCCCCACGACCTCAATTGCGGAAAAAAGCCTGAAAGGCATATTTGAGCAGGCCCGCATTCCTTTAATTGCTACAGGGGATAATTATCCTGACCCTGCTGCCTATCATGTTGTTTTTTCTGCCATGGATGACCAGGCCGCTGCCATGGCGCTGGGGCAGGCCCTTGGGGCCGACATGGTCGTTCTTGGCATGGCATCAGCCCAGGCGTCCGCTAACCGGATGGGCAATGAAACAACCTTTGAGGCGAGAGTTTCATTTACGGTGCTGGATATGGCTTCCCAGAAAGAAGAGATTCAAACCACTGCCACTGCCACTGCCACTGCCAAAAGCACAGATGTCCGGGGCGCAGACCAAGCGCTTGCCCAAGCCACAGATAGCGCTGCGCAGGCTTTGAAGGAAAAAATTGAAGAATTCTGGGCCCAGGCCATGAAAGAGAAAAAAGCCTTTGATCTTTATGTGGAGGGCGATAATTTTCTGATACGGTTCATTGCCCTGAAACGTCAGCTCAAAGATATCCGGGAGATTGAAGATATTTCACCCCGGGAGCTTGGATCTTCCCATGCCATTATGGCGGTCAGCTACAAAGGTACCCCTGCCCAGTTTGCCAATACCGTAATGCTGAAAACCTTTGAGGATTTTGGCATTGAGGTTTCCATGGTCTCGGATGATTCGGTGAAAATAAAATTTGTGCCCTCCCCGGACAACAACGCTGTTCACCAGGCTCCCCAGGATGGTCCAAAAGTTATTGCCCCACAGCCGGCCAACTCTTCCCAGGGGTCAGACAACGCGACCGGCCAGGAAATTATTCAGAAAACACTGCAAGAATAACTTCAATTTTCTTGACATAATTTCAAGGATCTGATAGAAGCCATCTAAAGTTTAATGGCGCGTAACTCAGTTGGTAGAGTGCTACCTCGACACGGTAGAAGTCAGCGGTTCAAGTCCGCTCGTGCCAACCATAAAAATATAGGGCTTCCGGAAATCTTTCGTAAGCCCTTTTTTGATTTTCTTTTCATGTTATCTCCAAAAAACTCACCCAGGTCCGATACCATTCTTTATGAAGTTAAATGCGGCCATGAGTAAACCCATCAGGGTACCAACAAAAATAATGGCCCGGATCTCCTCTATACCAAGTTTTCGGACTGCGGGATATTTTGCTGCCATGGCGCTTAGAAAAACAATGACAATAAAAGGCAGGGCCGGCAGGTACAGGTCCATGGATCTTGCCGCTACAATGGAAAAAATCAGGCCAATGCCTGCCACGGGGAAAAATATCCGGGATTTGTTTTGTCTCTGTGTTGATTCGGCAAGGCTGAATATATTGTCATTCATGCTGAACCGAAGCGCACCTGCGGACAGCAAGGCCACCACGACCCAGTCAGAGATGCCGAACACGGGCATAAAGTAAGCATTGCCGGGCATGGGCATTTTCACCAGAAAAAAATTCACCAGGGGCGCAGGGCCTGTCATGCCTTCCCGGTAATAGTCGGAAATATCTTCTGCAAAGTTTCGGGTCGGGCCTGAAAAGACACTGAATATGTCCGACAGGGCCACGGCCATGCCAATGGGAATAAACTCAGAAGGTCGCTTCAGTGGGATGACCAGCCAGTGGCCCGCCACACAGGCTAAAAGCACCAGAGTTGCCGTGGACAGAGCGGTGATGGTATTGCTTTTCAGGCCTGCCTGCCCCACCGGCAAGTAAAGAATTATAAAAATCAGCGTCAAAGCACCTATCCAGGACAGACGCCGGACCGTGTTTGTACCGATGGCCGGTTCAATCCGTCTTTGATAAATCCGGGTCATCCAGGCCAGGCAGGCAATAAGCCCCACAATAATAATATAATTAAATCCGGCCCAGATCGTTTCAGGCAATATCCGGCCCAGAGCCTGGAATCCAAATGTTCCCAGGCCCCAGATCAGATATATGCTGATTACAGGCTTAATCGGTATTCGTATCCGCCGCCGCACTGCCTATGCCGAGAAGATCGGCGATATTGGCAGACGGATCAATTTTAGGTTCAATTTTGGGGGTTGCACAGGTCAACAGTGTGGAGACGCCGGGACCATGCCCGGCCAGCAGGCAGTCGGAGTGCACCACAATACCGATGCTGACCGCACCCTGGACATAGGCCCTGCCATAGGAATTGTCATGGTCCATCAGGGCCACAAAATCCCCGAACCTGATTTTATCCAGATTGTATTTTCTCACGGTCTCGGGATCCGAAGTCATGATATCATAATCACCGGCTCCCACATGGGCCCGTCCGACCCCCGATCCCATGCAGGGTGCAGGTACGATGGTGGTCACCGGCACCTGGAGTATCCCTGACCCGGTTTCAACAATATCCATCTTTTCCAACAAATCCGGGTCCAAGTTGAACAGCTTGATTTCGGGATAATCCGTCAAGGCCAGTCCCTGGCCTTTGGCTCGGATCAGAATTTTGTCCTCATAGCTCATCTTTTCTTTGGTTTTCCGGGAAAACTCCACAATCACATGTTCGGAGCCGCCGTGGTGGCCCATGACCACACCGGTTTCTCCCTGGGCGTCCCCGGAAATGATCTTCGCCTGGTTGCCTACACAGGAAAAAAGTTGCAGAGTGTTGTTGGGGAAATCATTGGGGTTTTCCATATTGGCCGTGCAGGATACCCCGGGTTCGATATGGTCTCCGGCAAGGCCAAAAGCCGAGTCCCCGGCCTGAACATTGAGGGTAATACCGCCGATGCCAGGCAGAAGAAAGGGGTTTCCCTTATGGTCCACTTTCCAGCCGGCCCCTGCCCGGGGCATGCCGGGTTTGCAGGCCAGAAACATTTCCACCACTTTATTTTTGTTTGTTTTGAGCATGACATAATCCTTATTTTTTTAATTTAATGAGAAACGGGATTGCCGTAAAACCTGCCAAGGCGGAAATGATAAACATCATTTCCAGGCCGAATGCGTCTGCAGCGGCCCCCGCCGCCACAACGGCCAGGGATCTTAAGGCAAAGGAGATCATCATGAAAAGACCGTTGGCGGCCGCGGGACTTTCCTTGGCATTCTCCTGTATCAGGGCCAGCATTACAGGGGTGGTTGACAATACGGTGAACCCTGTTATCAGAAGTGAAAGTATCTGGATTACACCTGTGGTTGTGGCAAACAATAAGATGGTTACAGGGGCTACGAGCAAGGCCCAGAACAGCACACGTCTCCGCCCTAAGCGGTCGGACAGGGTGCCTGCGGAAAGGATACCGGCAACGCCTGTGGCCTCATACAGGGTCAGTGCTGTGCCCCCCAGCCACAACGAGCCTGTGGCCTGTTCCACATACACCGTTAAAAACATGCCCATGGAGCCGTGCATCATGGCCCGGGCCAAAAGCACCCCTGCCAGGGGATTGAGTACATGACGCACCTCTTTGTAGGCATCGGTTAAAGAGCCCCGCCGCTTTGCTTTGACCGGCTCCTCGGAGGCTTCCAGGGTCATGAACAACAGCACCGAGGTGGCCATCGCCAGGGCCAGAACAAAATGGAAATGGGCCAGCCCCAAAACAGATACAGCAGCCACGGCAAAGATGGGTCCCATTGTCCTTGCAAGCTCGCCGCCGGTCATGAAAAAACTCATGCCCCGGCCTTTGTACTTGCCTGAATATCTTGCCACAGTTACCGGGGCAGGGACATGGAAAAGGGATACCGAGATGCCGGAGACAAAGGCCAGGACCAGCAGCATACCATAGGACGGGGCAATACAGATGAGGCTCATGGGAATGGCGGTCAGGGTCGGGGCCAGAATCACCAACCAGCGGGCAAGTCCTTTGTTGTCGGCAAACAGACCAATGAAGGGGTTGGCCAGGGACGGGATCTGCATGACCGTGGATAAAAGGCCAGCCTGGCTCAGGGTAATGGAAAGCTTTTCAATGATCAGGGGCAGCAGGGGGGCCAAAAAGCTTGTGTAAAGATCATGGATAAAATGAGCAAATGCTATCATGGAAACCCTGGAAGCTTGAAATTCGGAAGACTGTGCCGTGTTTTTATCTGGTGTTGTCATTTAAAAATCAGCCTTTGCAACCACATCGATGGCTGCATGGGCGGTCATGTCGCACTGTAGGGGTGTGATGGAGATATAATTTTTAAGCAGCGCACTGTTATCAGACCCTTCACATGGCACCGCCTGCTCCATGCCGGCGTACCAATAATATGTCAGGTCCCTGGGATTCAGGCGGCGGTCAAACACATTTATCAGGTTGTTATCTGCCTGTGCCGTTACTTTTGTGCCCGCGATCCGGTCAAAGGAAATGGCCGGTGCATTGATGTTCAGGAAAACGCCTGGAGGAAGATTCAAGTCCATGGCTTTATCCAGAATAGACGCTGTATAGGCTGCTATGCCCTGAAAGTCCATGGTCTCGCCGTACTGGATGGATACGGCAATGGCGGGGATTTTGTTAATAGCTGCTTCCCGGGCCGCGCCCACGGTACCGGAGTAGTTGATGTTTAACCCGGTGTTGGACCCGGCATTGATTCCTGAAATCACAAGATCCGGTATCTGGTCGCAGATATCAAACAGGGCCAGTTTGACGCAGTCGGCCGGGTTGCCGGTAACCGCATGACCAAAGTTGTTGTGGCCCAAACGCACCTTCTGGTGTTTCAGCGGCGTATGCAGGGTAATGCCATGGCCCACGGCGCTTTTTTCCCTGTCCGGGGCTGCCAGGGTCACCTCATGGTCTGAATTTAAGGCATTGAACAGCGCCCGGATACCCGGGGCCTGATAGCCGTCGTCATTGGTCACTAATATTTTCATAACTTGTTTCGATCCTGTTGCAGATTTGCGCGTTTAAAAAGTTTTTACGCTTATGTTGATAAAACATAAAAAAGGAGACAACTGCAATAAAAATTGACAAAAAAGGCTACAGCCTTATATATTATAAATTGATTAGCGTATAAACAATAAAAATAGGCAAAATAATTTATGGGAAGAAAAAGCATATCTCATATCAGAAAACCTGAGATACTGAGACATACCTATAAGGTTGTGGAAGAAGAAGGCTTTAAGGGTATGACCATCGGTAAAATCGCAAAACGCATGGGTGTCAATTCAGGTCTGCTTATTCATTACTTTAAGAGCAAGGAAGGCTTGATTATGGAAATGGTAGATTTCCTTTATGAAACTTCCATGAACAATTATCTCAAGGAGTTGGAGACGCTCACCAGTTCCAAGGAGCGAATGGATACCCTGCTGGAAATCCTTTTTGACGCCAGAGGCACTTGGCCCCAGCGGGATGCGGTGTTTTGGTCCTGTTATGCCATGGGATTCAGGGATGAAAATATCAGGGAAAGAATTCGGGACATGATGCTTAAATTCATTGAATTCGGCATTGAAGAAATCGCAGGCTGGGAAAAAACAGGCCTTGCCAGTGTAGAAAATAAAAAAAGAGCCTCCGCCAAAATTTTTGCCCTGTCAGAGGGCTTTGGTATTGTGAAAAATTCACTGGATGATCCGAAGCTTATTCAGGAAGTTGCCGACTTTTTTAAAAACACCACCCTGCAAATTTTAAATTGCAAATCATCATTAAATAAAGATTAGCTCTGAACGCCGTCCTGCTTTGTTGTTCCCGGCAAAGCTGTTTTACATCTTTTCCGACTTTTATAAAATTAGTACCACAGACAGTGAAATCAAGGAGAACAATGTTGACATCATCACTGCTGTGGATGCAAGTTCCACATCTGAGTTCAGCTGGGCTGACAATACGGCAATCGCCGTGGAGGTGGGCAGACTGAAATAAATCATGCCTGTCTTGAATGCTGTATCAGACACGGAAAACAGTATAAGCATAATATATCCTGTCACCGGCATGATGACCAGTTTGATGGCCGCAGCCGCCAGGGCGTTGGGCCAATGCCGTGAAATACCTGCAAACGTGAGGGTGCCGCCCATGGAAATCAGGGCAAGGGGCAGCGTCATGGAAGCCACCAGGGCAAGAAAGTTATCGATAAATGCGGGCAGGCGATATCCTGAACCGGATAGGAGCAGGCCTGCGGCACACCCAATGATCAGTGGGTTGGAGATCAGTGCCCGTAATAAAAGCCACAGGCGTTGACCCACGGAAGGGGTTCGGCCTGAATGCCAGATCAGCACGGAAACCGAAAGCACATTGATGACAGGAATCAGGCATCCGATAAGGATGCTGAAGAGCCTTACGCCCTCTTCTCCGAGAACCGTAAGGACCGTGGCCATACCGATATAGGTGTTGAACCGGATCGAGGCCTGGAAAAAGGATCCAACCGCTTTGTCCTCAATTTTTGTTTTACGTATAAAAAAATAAGAGAACAGGGAAACCAGAAATATCGTCACAAGTACGGCCATAAGAAGCCCGGCTCCGGATGCCTCCGTGCCGGTTGATTTGGCTGTTTTCCAGAAAAGCATCACCGGGAAAAAAATATAGTACACCAGTTTATCAAGGGTGTTTAAAAAGTCATCCGACGTCATGCCCTGGCGCTTGAGTGCATAGCCCAATGCCATCATGGCGAGCAGGGGGAACAGGGTGTTGATTATTATCATGTTCGATCTCTTTGAGTAGTTAATTTTTATTTTTATTCGCGGACTATACACCAATTTGGTGCAAAAAACTAGCATCTTTCAATTTTATCCTTGAACAGGTAAAATTCTATAAAAATTAATTTTCTCATGAAGGGAGAGCTGTACCATGGGCGATCTTTATAAAAAACTGGCCCTGCATTTGGATAAAATGCCGGCGGGTTTTCCGGCAACAGGTTCCGGTGTTGAAGTAAAAATTCTTGAACGGCTTTTTACACAAGAAGAGGCAGCCATTGTGCTTGGGTTGAACATGTGGCCGGAAACTGTACAGGTTATTGCTGAACGTCTGTCAACGGATCCTGATCGTTTGGGTAACACACTCATGGAGATGTCCAAAAAAGGGCTGATTTTCAGGGCCGGCAAAGATGATTCGCCGTCATATATGGCCATCCAGTTTGTGATCGGTATCTGGGAATTCAATCTCAACCGGCTCAATACGGACCTGATCAAGGATGTGAATGAATATCTGCCCCAATATATGAAAAAAAGCTGGCTCAAATATAAAACCAAACAGCTGCGTGTCATCCCGGTGTCCAAAACGGTGACTGTGGACCTGGCCACCATGCCCTATGAGACCGCCGAAGAGATCATTTCCAAACAAAAGAAAATTGTGGTCAGTGACTGCATCTGCCGTAAGGAGCATGAGATGGTGGGGCAACCCTGTGATTACCCCATGGAGGTGTGTCTTACTTTTGGCACCGGGGCCTACTATTATGAAGGAAACGGCTTGGGCCGATCCATTGATGTGGAAGAAGCCTTGGGGATTCTTGAAAAAGGGCGCCGGGCAGGGCTTGTCCTCCAACCGGGCAACGCAAAGGATCCTGGTAATATCTGCATGTGCTGCGGGTGCTGTTGTCAGGTGCTGGGGAATTTGAAAAAACTCGCACAGCCGGCAAAGGCCGTACATTCCAACTATTTTGCCCTGGTTGATGCGGATGAATGTGTGGGGTGTGAAGCCTGTATGGACCGCTGTCATATGGATGCCATTGCCATGGATGACGCGGTGGCAAAGGTAAACTTTGACCGGTGTATCGGTTGTGGGGTGTGCGTTCCTGTCTGTCCGTCCGGGGCCATTGCCCTGGTTAAAAAGCAGGAAACGGATCAATATGATCCGCCTGCAAATACGTTTGAGACATATTTAACCATGGCCCAGGAAAGAGGCAATATTTAGTGCCCGACCGAAAACCGTAAATTTTGCCGATTACATGTAGCGGCTCGGAATAATTAAGGCCGGGCTCTGTTTATACGTTTCTATAAATTATGTCTCACGAATTCAACAGAACCATGAGTAAATAAGACCATGTTTTTTAAGACGGGAATTTAAGATATGGAAAGTATCGATATACCGTTCAGAGTGACAATACCGAAATCAGTTTCATTAAACGATCGTTTTTTGAGACTCAATAAAAAAGGATGTCATATTTTTAAAACAAGAACACCGAGCCTTGCTTCTGCTATTTTTCACTTTTTGGAAATCATTGGGAGCGATTGATCATACCATTAGTGCTTGGTCAACTATGTGGCCAGCTGAAGAAAAAAAATTGCAAGCCTTTCCAGATGATGTTAATGATTTCAGCATTGATTTTTTTTACAATTATACCGGTCTGGTTATTCTTACTTTTCGGATGTTATCCCGTTAGATAAGTGAATATGAAAGATAAACAGAAACTACACATCAACTTGTTCACATTGGACACACGGGGGCGGGCTGGCAAATTACCCGATAATATGGTACGGCTGAAGCTTTGCTTCGCTGCCGCAAAACTTCGTTATGTCGGACAAAGCGAAGCAAAGCTTCAGCCGTAGTCAAAGGCGAATTTTCCACCCCACTACCCCGTGGCCATTGAACAAACCAATACACTGGACAAGCCAGTGATTTAAATATTAGAAGTAATAAAACTAAATACATGGCAAGACAGATCACATGAATAATTATTTAGCTGGCCCTGATAAAAATGAGCAATACACAAACCTAGTTCCTTTTGATAAAGGGGGAATGGGCGAAATATATCTAGCAGATGACACTGTTAATAATGAGAAAGTTGCCATCAAGATCATAGATTTGCCACAAAAAGAATATGCAGAAATGCTAATGAGAGAGTTGGATGTCTCTCTAAGCTTATCAGGAGACAATATAGTATCAACATTATTTGCTGGTAAAAAATCTTTTGCTAGCCATGATCAAATATATATAGTTCAAAAGTTCTATAATTCTGGAAATCTTAGAAATAAAATAATTAAAAATATTCCGCTGAATGAGTGTTTTAGCATGATGCTTGACATTCTTAATGGTGCAATAGTTGTTCACAAAAAAATAGTCCACAGAGATTTAAAACCCGAAAATATTCTTGTTGATAATGATGGAAATTTACATATAGCAGACTTTGGTCTAGCGAAATATATCGAAGAAGAAACGAGAACACGAACATTTAAAGGCAGTGGTACATACCCGTACATGGCACCAGAGTGTTGGACCAATCAAGAAAATACAGTTGCAATGGACATTTATGCTCTAGGGATAATATTTTATGAAATATTAGCTGGTGGCCTACCAGATCGATTTTCAAATCCTGACGATTGGAGAGATTACCATCTATTCTCTCAATTACCAGATATCGTTGGATTCAGAACAGATGTCCCAGTAAAGCTAAAACAAATAATTTCAAAAATGACAGAGAAAAGGATATCCGATAGATTTGAATCCGTATCCGAGGTTAGCGAAAGAATTAGAGAGGCCATGAGTCAGTCTATGACGGAACAAAGCGAATTCTCTAATCTCGCAAATTTAGCCCACTCAACTAACCAATTGTTATCATCAAAAAAATTAGAACAAAAGCGCATAGAAGAAGAAAAAGAGAAACTTGAGAAAACCCTTAACTTTCACGTAGAAGAACTATTTTCAGACATCAAAAGAATTGTCAATGGTATTAACTCGCAACTTGAAGGTGTAGAAATACAATTGACAAATAGCCGTTTCACAGGTGTTATTGAATCTCGAAAGTTGGAACTTAAATTTAATAATAAATCTATATATATACAGTTTTATCCTAGTTCAACATTTCCTTCTTACGAGCGTGATAGAGCTGTAAACATAAGAAATATTCAAGGAAGTCGACGTGACATTTTCTTTCAACCTCCTGGGGCGAGCATTTTTGAACAAAAGAACTTTATTCTTTTAGGCAATGTTCATTGCAATCATCAAAACCCTAACCTTCATGCATGTTATGGTTTCAATCCTATTTTGGTGAAAGCAAAAGAAGAGCAATATGGTAAATGGTATAGAGCGCAATTCAAAGATTCATCCTTGGGACATCAATTAAATAGAAAAGATTTTTCTTTAAGAGATGCTGATTTTTTACAAGAGTTTGAAAATTGTTTTGCAATGCATACTCTAGACGTTGATTATCAAGAACTTAAAGACGCAGATTTAACGAGAGCAATACAGGAAATTCTTACACCATAAATTGATAAAAAACTTCTAATCGGGTAGCCGGGGGTTTTTCTCCCCCCCAGCCCCCACACCACCCCACAAGCGGGTCCGCATAGGGCGGTTCACCAAGTTTACCGGGCCGTAGCCGGGTAATGAATTTTCACCCACTGATCTTTGACAGATATTAATCCTTGTTCAGACAGCCATTTATTGGTCATACCGGCTTGTGTTGCTCTGGTTCTGGACATATGCCATGGCCCTCTTCGGCTAAGTGATGTCGAAATGGCCTCTCTTTTGTAAGTACCCAATTTGAGAAGATTTCGGATTTTGGTACGGGTATACCGCCATTGTTTCCAGTAGCACATCCGCATCCGTCGGCGGAGCCATTCATCTATTCCCGGAATAGGTCGGTAGTATTCCGATATCCCGTAATAATTCATCCAGCCCCGGATATATTCCGCTAACTTCTTGTATCGGTACTCCATGGAGACAAACCAACTTCTTCCGGTAAACAGGCGTAACCGCCGCTTAAATTCCAGAAAGGATTTATCACTCCACCTGATTTTGCCGTTTATAAACACAAAACCAAGAAAGCCGCACTCTTCCACTGGTGCTACTTTGCTTTTCTTCTCATTGACTTTGAGCCGAAGCTTCTGTTCAAGAAACCTTCGGATACTTGCCATCACCCTATTCCCGGCACTCAGACTCTTCACCATAATGATGAAATCATCTGCATACCGGACAAAATGGTGACCGCGCCTTTCCAGTTCCTTGTCAAGATCATCAAGAAGGATATTAGCGAGCAACGGTGAAAGTGGACCGCCCTGGGGAACACCGGTTGGTGTCGCCTGGAGACGGTCTTTGACCATAACGCCAGCCCTGAGATATTTACCGATAAGCTTGAGAACACGCTTATCTTTTATCCGGCGGGATACTCTAACCATAAGGACATCGTGATTCACTTTATCGAAAAATTTCGACAAATCGGTATCAACGGCTACAGTACAGCCCTGTCCTATGTATTGTTTTACCTGCCGGACCCCATTATGGGCTGACCGTCCAGGCCTGAAGCCGCAACTTGACTCCGAAAACAGCGGGTCAAATATTAACCCTAAGACCTGTGCTATCGCTTGCTGGATAATTCGATCCAGCACTATGGGAATACCAAGAGGACGTTTACTGCCGTCCGGTTTCGGTATTTCCACCCTGAGAACAGGAGAAGGAACATATGTCCCTTCAAATAAGTCTAAACGTATCTGCGGCCATAACTCACGGAAGGTTCCCGGGAATTGTTCGACAGTTACACCGTCGATTCCGCAAGCACCTTTGTTAGCACGCACCTGTTTCCAGGCCTGATGGATATTTTCTGTCGAAAGAATACGTTCCAGTAGTTGATCATTTGAAAATGGTTCTTTCATGACGCGCCTGTACACTACTCCTCCATTCGGATTCATTGTACGCACAAAGCTCATGAACACCTCCTTTTCTCTTAATGTTCGGTCCTTCACCCTGTCCGGGACATTACTCCCGGCGTTGGCTACTATGACGTCTGCTGACTTCTGTCCCGTCACTCTACCGGTTACCCGGCAAGGCGCAGTAAAGATTCCTCTTTGCATGTGTTGCCTATTATTCGTATCTCACCTCCGTCGACAACAGCCGGAGGTGCCTGGACCTTGGTATCCCGGTAAGGTCCGTGCCGGGGATTATTGCAAAGGGATCCACCGCATGCAGGACAGATCTCCCCGGATAAGAACGTGAACTGTCACTACACAACCGCAGCATTTACCCTGTCTCCTGAATCCTGGGCTTCGACATGTTGTGCTGGCTTACCCGGAGACCAGGCCTTATATGCTGTTTCTGTTCGTCGGCTCATAGTTTTGCACTCCAACTTCCTTCAGACGGTCCCTCGCGGTTCCGCCCTTGTTTTCGGCTAATACTTCTGTTAATGCTGTATGCATCAACAGGATTCACGTATAGGGGACTTGCACCCCATAAGTTCACGCCCGTGCCGGGCGTACACAAACGGGTCAACACGGACTCGCCAAGGCTCGCCGGTTACCCTACACGTTAGATTTCAAAAATATAAAAGGCACGCTGATATGGTTCACTTTAAAAATTGTCTCACTGTAATAAGATTAGATATCCATTCAAACAAACCAATAATTTTGAATTATGGCGGCACAAATGACATTTCGGTAGAAATCCGTACTCCGAATAAAGAAGAACGAGAGATAGGGCACAAAACTTTTAATGCAATGTGCGACACTTTTGGGTCATTTCCACCAACCCCGAGATCGCTACCTGTATTCGAAGCGATCGCAGCGGGCAAATTACCACCTGAAAATGGTCAGGCGAAAACCGTGGAAGACATGACCCGCACGAGTGGTCACCATGTATCCCTTGACCACTATCCGAACCCTTTTTCGGGTTTCATCGATAAAACAGCAAATGAGTTATCCAAGTACCCTAAAAAAGCCATAAAAATTCTTCGGTGGCGACATGCCCAGCAGGGGCCTCCCTCTCCCATTTCACCGAGAGGGACCTATTTCTCATTCGACAAAAAAAATTGGTTCAAAGTACCTGATCGTACCCATGTGCAAGTTGTCACACCCCCATCCTCAATTTTAAGAACCGAACAAGTAAATGAGAATGAACTTTTCAATCTCACAAAAGAAGAAGCAGACGAACCATTAGCTCATGAACTATACAGGGAAGCAAAAGAGTTAAAATTCAACAACCCAAGAAGCTGTTTAATTCTTGCTATTTCATCACTTGAAATCGGGGTAAAAGAATGCATTCATCGGCTAATTCCGGACAGTGAATGGCTTGTGAAAAACTTGCCAACACCACCAATTATTCGAATATTGAAAGACTATTTCCCACTACTTCCTTGTAAAAATACATTTTTAGGGAAAGTCCATCCCCCTCCAAAAAAACTTTTGGATACGATAAAAAAAGGTATTTCAATTAGGAATGAACTCACCCACAAAGGGACAGGGACTCCAAAGACTGAAACCTTAGACGAAGTCCTTGATGCTGTTTATGAAATTTTGTGGCTATGTGATTTCTATTGTGGCTTTGAATGGGCAAAGAACCATATCAGCAGTAACACACTAAAATTATTGGAAAATAGTCAATAATAGAACGAAAAAAGAAATCTAACGCCGCAATTCAGCGGACGCAAAAAGCCGCGCCGCTGAATTGCGGCGTTGACTATGTCTATTATCAGCCACTCAAAGCCTGTATCGAAGGGGCGTTGACTACTTCTGTTATTGATGATGTCAGATTCAAATCTTATTAACGTATAAAGTGAGCCAGGCTGAATTATTCCGAACCGCTACAATTACAAGGTGTACGCAAATTTTCAGGTTTTCGGTCAAACACGATTTAAATTACGAACACCTTGTTGGGTACTGTGCTCAGAAATCGGCTGCCGGTTTCCGTTATCTGGATTACGCTTTCTATGCCTGCGGCGAACCGGTCTTTAAAAATAAATTTCGGCTCCACGGCAAACACCATTCCCGGTTCAAGCATTGTGCTTCGTCCCTTTGAAATGATGGGGTCCTCCACCAGTTCAACACCAATGCCATGTCCTAAAAATTTGGCTTTTAATTCGGAAAGGCCTAAAAATTGTTCCCTATATCCCAGCTTGTCCGCCATGGTCACGGATAGCTGAAAAATCGTTTTCATGGCAACACCAGGCTTCATGGCATCCTTGACATGGAAAAGAATGTCAATGGCTGCCTGGCTTGCGGCATCTGCCTGGCTGTCCATTTTTCCTGCCACAAACATCCGGGATTCATCCATGTGATAGCCAAAGGCCATGGTGCCCAGATCAATGAGTACGGGATCATTTTTTTCAATCACACGGGTGCCTGCACCAAAGGGATAGGCCGTGTACATACCTGTGCCGCATACCGGAGAATCAAGTGCCCCTGACTGCCCCCCGCTTTCACCGCCCATGATATGGAAGTTAAACCCAACGGATCTGTAATGGCGAGTCTGAAGGCGGCCCGAGTGGCCCTGGGTTCTGGCAAAGGCCTCAATGCGGCCTGCCAGGTCCGTTTCCCGGATGCCGGGTTCAAGATTCTCGGCAATAAAGTCAAACACCCGGCTGGATATTTTTGCCACATCCTGCATAATGCCAATCTCATATGCTGATTTTTTTGCCCGGCAGGACATGATCAACGGGGTGGCATCCTGCCAGGTACAACCAAAAAACAACGATTGATAAAATCTAAAATCCCTCACCGGAACAAGGTCAAAGGCGATGCCCATGGTTTTTGCAAAACACCCGTGACTGTCCTTGATGATCTGGGGAATTTCCGTGACGGAATGAACCGGGATAATATGGGTCAGCGGGCTTTCGGCAACCGCTCTGGGAAGGTATCTTTTTACGAATAAAAGAGGTTCATGTTCCAGGGTCACATATAGCCAGGCATCCTGGGCCGAGCCGCTGAAGTAGTAATAATCCGGCCTGTGGGTCAAAAATACGCCGTCCACGCCGGCCTGGGTCATCTTTTCTTTCAGGGTCTGTATCCGTTGGCTGATTTCTGTTTCAGGGGTCAAATCCAGAGGCAAAAGTGTGTCTATCATTTTTTCTCACAATTTTTTTGTTCATTGACAGTTACGGAACTCATTTACTTTATCAACATATTTGAAATTTTCAAAGGGTTTGGATAAAGGTTCACTTACCGATTGCCGGAACCGCTACTTTGGTGGTTTTTCTTTTTTATATTTGACATCCGGTAATTTTATATTAAGTTCAAATTAATTTTTTTTTTTAACTTTCAGGAGAAAAAACATGGCAGATTTGACAGCAGTGATGGAAACCTCAAAAGGCACCATTAACATTACGCTTTTTGCAGACAAGACCCCGTATACCGTGGGGAATTTTGTAAACCTTGCCAAACGCGAATATTATAACGGTTTAACCTTTCACCGTGTAATTTCGGATTTCATGATCCAGGGCGGATGTCCTTACGGTAATGGTATGGGTGACCCGGGCTATAAATTTGAAGATGAATTCAAAAAAGATCTTAAACATGACAAGCCCGGCATCCTGTCAATGGCCAATGCCGGTCCCGGGACAAACGGCAGCCAGTTTTTTATTACCCATGTGCCCACGCCCCATCTCGACGGTATGCACACGGTATTCGGCGCAGTTGTCAGCCAGGCAGATCTGGACGTAGTCAACAGTATTGCCCAGGGAGATACCATTGAAAGTATCACCATCAAAGGCAATGTGGGTTCTGTGTTCAAAAAGATTAAATCTAAACTGGATGAGTGGAATAAAACCCTGAATAAATCCTTTCCCAAGCTTCCCAAAGCTTAATTAAGGCTTGGAATCAGATTAAAATCGTCCAAATATGACTTAGGATTTTAAGTCGTATTCAAGGCGCGTTACTGGAAGCATATTCGAAATATGTGTCCAGTGACGCAACGCGGAAGACGGCTTAAAAGGCAAGTTATATGGACGGTTTTATTTTGATTGCGAGCCTAACGTTTAAACAAAAAGACCTTTTGTCGTTTGATCATGCGGCAAAAGGTCTTTTTATTTTGGGTTCAGCAGTTTTGTCTGTAGCGTCGGTTATCAGTCCAGGTCAATGTACAAAGGAATAAGATGAAGGGAAGCGGAATTTTCTTCGGTATCTCCTAAACGCCAGCTTTTCGCCGGAATTCCGGCTTCTTTGATTTTTTCAATCATGCCTTTGATATTGATCAGGGGGTGCCGGGTGAATACATTGGGCAGTCCGTATGTCAGGCTGCACACCAGGCATTTGTCCGGCCGCCGCAGCAGATTAAAGGCAAGGACGATACGGCTGCCGGAAATACTGATAGGCTCCAGCCTGATGTCATAGGCGCCTTCTGAGGCATCACCATACAGTGCATCAAAAAACTGATCACTTCTTTCAGGTGGCAACAGCTCATCTAAAAATTCTTGGGTGAGTACGCTGTCAAAATCTTTTTGAACCATGTTTTCTTTATCCTTTTTTATGGCCGGTATATTCTTTCGATCAAATTTCTTTTCTATTCTTTCTATACCGGAAAATCAAGGTATAAAGCAGGGAATCCAGGGGAATTGCATGTAATCTGCCCGCAGTTTGATGCCAATTTCAACGGATCATACGGATTATAAAGTCCCCTGTATTAAATTTAAAATGTTACAGCTTAACCATTTGATCTTGCGCCGGTATCTGGTACAATAAAAATTTAAAAAGAGAAGGGGGCTCCGTAACGGGTGTCCATTCGTAAAGAACATCTATATTCTGTTCACTGCCAGTCATAAAAATGGAATAATTAAATGAAAATATTAAAAATTTCCCGGGGGTTTGACCTGAATGTGGCTGAACAGCCCGATCTGAACTGTGCTCAACTGGCCCTGCCGTCCAGTTTGGGGTGCTGTGCCGGGGACATACCGCATATTCGGCCAAAATTGCTGGTTAAAGAGGGGCAGCGCGTTAAAACCGGCGACGCCCTGTTTACGGATAAGCGGGATACAACCATACAATATGTCTCTCCGGGAACCGGTCAGGTGGAAAAAGTTATTTACGGGCACCGGCGGCGTCTGATGGAGGTTGTGATCGCAACTGAGTCCGAAGATGAGTATGTTGAATATGATCCGGTTGATTTGGACGGCATCATCGATATGCCCCGGGATGCGCTTGTGACGGTCCTCAAAAAAGGCGGCCTGTGGCAGGGCCTTCGTCAGTTTCCGGCCCTGGATTTCGCCGATCCGGATCATTCCCCTGCCTTGATTATTGTGGTCATGGACGGAAATGACATTTTTTCGCCGCGTCCGGGCATCATCCTTAAAGATAACATTACTGCCTTTGAGGCGGGCATGGCGGTTTTGCGCAGATTTTCAAATCGGTTGGCCGTGGTTTGTCGGAAAAGCAGCCTGGAAGGTATCCGGGAGCAGAGCAGTTCAGTGGCGGACCAGATCACCCATGCCGCCCCGGACATCTATCCTGCCTGGCTCCCCGGTGCCGTGCTCTATCAAATCAAGCAACAGGCGGCGGAGAACAGCACCTGGTATATCCGCCTGGATCACCTGGTCATGATGGGGCGTTTTTTACTTTCCGGCCGATATCCGGTTGAAAAAATCGTCACCATTACCCGGCCCGGGGAACAGCACCCCCATATGCGGGTCCGCCAAGGCATGCCGTTGTCTGCCCTGATCGGGGCAATGCCTGGGAATAGTATTGTCACCACAGGACGGTTCAACGGCCGGGTTTTGGAAAAGGATGCCCATATCGGTTTTTTTGAAAACACGGTTAATATCATTGAAACCGGGCCGGAGGAGGAGATGTTTGGTTTTGCCCGGCCCGGCCTTGACAAGCCCACACTCTCGTCCACATTCCTGTCTTCCCTATTCAGGCGTCCGGCAAACATGGACTGCACCCTTCACGGTGAGACGCGGGCTTGTATCAACTGCTCCTATTGCGAACGAATCTGTCCCAATGACCTTATGCCCTCCTTTATCATGAAGGCGCTGCATGCGGGTGAACTTGAAGACGCATTGGCGCTTGGGCTAATGGATTGCTGCAGGTGCGGGCTGTGCTCATTTGCCTGCCCTTCCAAAATTGAACTGACCCGGATCCTTTCGGACGCCATGGACGCCTATTACAAGGACAAACAATGAAGAATCCTTTAAAAAAAATTTTTGATGATACAAAGCCCTTTTTTACCGGGGACGGTAAGTATAAAAAGTATGAACCTATCTGGGATGCAACAAAAACATTTTTCTTTCTGCCTTCACAGAAGAATAGTTTCATGCCCTTTGTCCGGGATCACCTGGATCTGAAACGTTACATGAGCATCGTGGTTCTATCGCTTTTGCCGGTAACCTTTTTCGGGATATACAACACCGGATATCAGGCCGGTATCGGGGCCGGGGAATCCTGGCCAGTGACCCAATGCTTTCTTGTCGGCGCCTGTTATGTGCTACCCATAATCATAGTATCCTATGCGGTGGGGTTTGCCTGGGAGTTCCTTTTTGCCGTAATACGGGGTCATAATATATCCGAAGGGTTCCTTGTTACAGGACTGCTCTTTCCCTTGACCCTGCCCCCCACCATTCCTTTGTGGCAGGTGGCCCTTGGCATCTCCTTCGGGGTAATCATCGGCAAGGAGGTTTTTGGGGGAACGGGCCGCAATATCCTGAATCCGGCACTGACCGGACGGGCCTTTTTGTTTTTCTCTTATCCGGTCTCCATGTCCGGGGATGTCTGGGTGGCGGGAAAACATCTGGTGGACGGCGTAACCGGGGCCACAGCGCTTTCCGTGACCGGTGCCGGGGGACAGTCCATTACCGCAGCCCTTGGTGATGCAGGATATTCCCTGGGGCAGCTTTTCACAGGCTTTGTGCCGGGCAGTGTGGGAGAAACTTCGGCGCTCTGCTGTCTGTTCGGTGCCGCCATTCTCATGGTGACCCGCATTGCCAATTACAGGGTCATTATCGGCGGCATTGCAGGGCTTGTCATCACAAGTGTTATTGTCTACCTGATCCCAGGAGGCCAGGAGTCCTGGTCCAATGCCGGTCCCCTTTACCATTTGTGTGCCGGCGGCTTTTTGTTCGGCATCTCCTTTATGGCCACGGATCCGGTCTCTGCGCCGGGTACCAACCCGGGCCGCTGGATTTTCGGAGCAGCCATTGGGTTTTTAACCGTGATCATCCGGGTGGGCAATCCCGCGTTCATGGAGGGGGTGATGCTGGCCATTCTGTTTATGAACGTGTTTGCGCCTTTGCTGGACCACCTGGTACTCAAGTATAAATCATCAAAAAGGATTCCCAATGTTTGAGAAAAACTCAAAAGCCCATGTCATCCTTTTTGCCCTTGTCTTGTCCGTGGTGTGCAGCCTTTTGATTACAGCTGCGGCAACGGGGCTTAGGGCTCGGCAGCAGGATAACATGGCACTGGACAAAAAAGTGAACCTGTTGCGGGCCGCAGGCCTTGTGGATGAGGGACAAAATCCTGGGAAAGAGACCATTAACACCCTTTATGAGCAACGTATTGAAGAGGCTGTAGTGGACCGCCAAGGCAAAATCATTGAAACAGAAAACGCTGACGGCATGCATCTGTATTTTGTCCATGCAAAGGACGCCCGGGATGGTCATGATTCCAATGACATTTCCGGCTATATCGTGCCCATCAATACCCGGGGGTTGTGGGGAAAAATCCATGGGTACCTGGCCTTTAAAAATGACGGGCAGACCGTATCGGGATTTTCCGTGTTCAGCCACTCTGAAACCCCGGGCCTTGGCGGGGAGATTGAAAGTGCCTGGTTTCAGAAAAATTTTAAGGGCAAAAAGATCTTCAATTCCCAGGATAAGTTTGTCTCCATAGGCATTGCCAAGGGAAAGGCCGGAGATCTGCCCAAAGAGGAACAGGAAAATTATGTGGACGGTATCTCCGGGGCCACCCTGACGGGCAGGTATCTGTCCGAAGGCATTAAAAATACCCTGATGAAATACGAGGGGGTATCGGTGACCTTCCGGCAGAGACAATTAAAAGCAAAAGATGGAAACCCATCCCATGACTAAAATCCGCAAAAGGTGAACCATGAAGCTTAAATCAAAAAGTGAATACCAAGACATTCTGATCAAGGGCATGTGGACCCAGAACCCTGTGGCCTACCAGGTGTTAGGGATCTGCTCGGCCCTGGCCGTGACCGTGAAGATGTCCACGGCTATTGTCATGGCCCTAGCTCTGACCGCGGTAACGGCCTGTTCATCCATGATCATCTCATCCATGAGAAAGATCATTCCTTCCAACATCAGGATTATTGTGGAACTGGCCATTATCTCCACCCTGGTGATTGTTACCGACCAGGTCCTTAAAGCCTATTTTTATGACATCTCAAAGCAGCTCTCCATTTTTGTGGGGCTGATCATCACCAACTGTATTGTTCTAGGCCGTGCCGAAGCCTTTGCCCTGGCCAACGATCCCATTGATTCTCTTGTGGACGGCATTGCCAACGGCCTGGGCTATGGTCTGATCCTTGTGGTGGTGGCCTTTATCCGGGAGCTTCTGGGGTCTGGAACCTTTTTCGGTTTCCAGATAGTGCCCGGGTTTTTATATGATTTTGGGTTCCAGAACATGGGGCTGATGGTATTGGCCCCGGGTGCCTTTTTTGTCATCGGCCTTTTGGTGTGGTTGAAAAATTCTTTGCCCGGCATTTCAAGCCAAAAAAAATAACCCCCAAAATTGGGGTGAGGAGCATTCATGGGTGATTTGTTTAGTCTGTTTATCAATTCCGTCTTTATCGGTAACATCCTTCTGGCCTATTTCCTTGGGATGTGTTCCTTTATTGCCGTTTCCAAAAATGTGGATACTGCAGCAGGCTTAGGGTTTGCCGTTATTTTTGTGCTTTCTGTTACAAGTCCGGTCAACTGGTTGATTTATCACGGGCTTCTTGCCCCGGGCGCTTTGTCTTGGCTTGGACTTCCTGATCTTGACCTAAGCTTTTTAAAATTCATTACCTTTGTTGCCGTAATTGCCGCCATTACCCAGGCTGTGGAGATGGTCATTGACCGGTATTCGCCCGGGCTTTATGCCACGCTGGGCGTATTCTTGCCCCTGATTGCTGTAAACTGCGCCATTCTAGGCACCAGTCTTTTTATGGTGGAGCGTAATTATACGTTCATAGAGTCCATTGTCTTTGGCGCAGGTTCCGGCACCGGCTGGATGCTGGCCATTGTCACCATGGCCGCCATCCGTAAAAAAGCCCGGTATTCGGATGTGCCCACAGGGCTGCAGGGATTTGGGTTTACCATGATCATTGCCGGACTTATGGCCATGACGTTCATGATGTTTTCAGGCATCACTTTATAAATAGTGCTTGAATGAAAAATCACCCACCTGTATCTGGGCAACTTTTCATCCAAGCACCGAGTCCCGTCCAGGCACGATTTAAGGAGGCTTTGAATTGATCTATATTATCAGCATTGTGGTGTTTACCATTGTTATCGGAATTCTGGTTGCGGTGCTTCTGTTTGTGGAAGCAAAAGTTACCACCCGGGGAGAACATGTGGTGACCATCAACGGCAAGGCCGACGAGGCCTTAAAAATTTCGGGCAATCCCACGCTTTTGTCTGCCCTGTCGGGTAAAGATATTTTTCTGCCCTCGGCCTGCGGCGGGTCCGGGTCCTGCGGGATGTGTCGCTGCAAAGTGCTTGAGGGCGGCGGCAGCGTGCTGCCCACGGAACTGGCGCATTTAAGCCGGAAGGAGAAGGCTGAAGGGGTTCGGCTCTCCTGCCAGCTCAAAGTCAAGGAAGATCTTTCCATTGAGTTGCCTGAATCCATTTTTGGCATCAAAAAGGTGGATGCCGAAGTGATATCCAATAAAAATGTGGCCACGTTTATCAAAGAGCTTGTGCTGCGTCCCTCCGAACCCTTTGATTTCGAGGCCGGCGCCTATATTCAAATTGACGTGCCTGAATATGAAATCGATTTTAAAAATTTTCATATCGCAAGCAAGTATGTCAGTGAATGGAAAAAATATAATCTTTTAGACCTGACGTCCAAGGGTATAAAACCGGGATTCAGGGCCTATTCCCTGGCCAATCCGCCCCATGACAAAGAGATTCTCATGCTCAACGTACGTATTGCAACGCCGCCGCCGGGCACCGAAGGCATTCCCCCTGGATTTGGTTCTTCCTATGTGTTCGGGCTTAAACCCGGCGACCGGGTGATGGTGTCAGGCCCTTACGGGGACTTCATGGCAAGAGATACGGATCGGGAAATGTGCTTTATCGGCGGTGGCGCCGGCATGGCGCCTTTACGCTCCCATATTCTGCACCAGCTGAACGGTATCAACTCCGGCCGAAAGATCTCCTTCTGGTACGGAGCCAGATCCAAAAAAGAGATGTTTTACGACGAAAATTTTAAAGAACTGGTGGAAAAATTTCCTAATTTCTCCTACCATGTCGCCTTGTCCGACCCCGAAGCGGAGGACAACTGGACCGGGCGGACCGGGTTTATAAACACTTATCTTGTGGATGAATACCTAAGTACCCACGAAGATCCGGCTGAAATTGAGTATTACCTGTGCGGACCGCCGCCCATGATTGATTCCGTTATTAACAGCCTTTATGAGATGGGTGTGGAAGATGATATGATATTTTATGACAAGTTTTAAAGGATATTGATGCAAATCAATTTTTTAGGAAAAAACCTTCACACGCCTCTGGTGCTTGCATCGGGCGTGCTCGGCAACAATAAAGCTATTCTGGAGCGGGTTTGGGAAAACGGATGCGGGCTTCCCACCATGAAGTCCATTGGGCCGGCCCCCCGGGAGGGCCATAAAAATCCAACGGTCATTGACCTTGGCAACGGTCTGATTAATGCTGTGGGACTGCCCTCCCCGGGCTACCTGAATATGGAAGAGGAGTGGCAGGAACTGTCAGACCGGGTCTTTCCCATAACTGCCAGCATCTACGGCGGGTCTGTGGAAGAGTTTGTCCAAGTGGCGGCGTTTGTTTCGGCCAAGGGACCGGACTTTATTGAATTGAATATCTCCTGTCCCAATTCAGATCAGCACGGCATGGTTTTCGGCGTGAATGCCCAGTCTTCCCATGATGTTGTGGCTGCGGTTAAAAAAGTGATTCATGTACCCTTGATTGCCAAGCTGACACCGGCGGCTCCGGATATTGCAACCATTGCAAAGGCATGTGAGGATGCCGGTGCCGATGCCATCTGCGCCATTAATACCGCAGGGCCGGGCATGGTTATTGACATTGAGTCCCGGTCTCCTGTGCTGGCCTTTAAAAAGGGCGGGCTTTCCGGTCCCATGATCAAACCCATTGCCGTGCGCTGTGTATACGATATTTTTCGGTCCGTCTCCATTCCCATCATTGGTCTGGGCGGCATCAGCACGGGAAAAGACGCCATAGAGATCATCATGGCAGGGGCGACACTGGTGGGAATCGGCACGGCCGTGCGGTACCGGGGTATCACCGTGTTTGATAAAGTAAATAAGGAAATCAGCGATTGGCTGGCAGTCCACGACACAAGCATGGAAGAGATCCGGGGCGCAGCCCACAGGGAGGCCCTATGATTACACAGCTGATGCCCGCCATGGTCAAGGTGGCGGACAAGGACGTTCACAGCCCTGAGTTTGCCACCCTGTATGTCAACCAGCACATCGACTTTAAACCAGGCCAGTTTGTCATGGTGTGGATTCCCGGCGTGGATGAAAAACCTTATACCATTTCCCATCACAGTCCGGAACGCTTTGGTATTACCGTGGAGGCCAAGGGCCTTTTTTCTAGAAAAGCCGTATCCCTTGGGCCTGGTGATAAAATCGGTATCCGCGGGCCCTTTGGCAATGGGTTTAATATGGGAATCGGTCACAAACGGGTTGCCGTTGTGGCCGGCGGCTGCGGTATGGCGCCCCTTGCTCCCCTTGTGGAGACCTTTCAGACCGATAAGGGGCCTGAAGTTTTTCTAATCCAGGGGGCCCGGTCCAAATCTTTTCTGCTTTATCCGGACCGGTTTGCGGCAAAAGCCGAAATCTGTACCGATGACGGATCAAAGGGATATAAAGGGTTTGTGACGGATATCCTAGTACAAAAAATAAAAGATTTATCGGCAATTTCCACCCCTGCTTTTGATATGGTCTATGCCTGCGGCCCGGAGATCATGATGGCAAAGGTGTTTGATATCTGTGAAGTCCATAGCATCCCCTGCCAGGTTTCCCTGGAACGGTACATGAGATGCGGATTCGGGGTGTGCGGAGCCTGTGTCTGTGGTCACGCCGTGGTGTGTAAAGACGGGCCGGTATTTGGATCAAAGATGTTAAGAACCATGGCTGATTTTAATACCCGGGCACTGTTGAAAACCGGACAGCCGGTACCGTTAAATGAGTATGCCACCTGGCGCTGCCAGTGAAAAGAAGGAAAAAAGATGAATTATAAAGAGGAATTTATTGAATTTCTGGTAACGTGCAACGCCTTGAAGTTTGGTGAGTTTGAACTGAAAAGCGGCCGAATTGCCCCCTATTTTATCAACACCGGCATGTTTGACACCGGATCAAAGATTCAAAAACTTGGCACCTATTATGCTAAGGCCATTGACGCCCATTTCAAAGGAAAATTTCACGGGATTTACGGACCTGCCTACAAGGGTATTCCTTTGTGCATCACAGCAGCCTGTGCCCTGGCCGACATGGGCATCGACAAAGGGTATGTGTTCAACCGCAAGGAAGCTAAAACCTATGCCGACAAAAGCGCCGTGGTGGGCATGCCGTTGACCCCAGACACCCGGCTGATCCTGGTGGATGACGTCATTACCTCGGGCAAGGCCATCCGGGAATCCCTGGAAGTTCTAAAAGGATGCGGCAATCCCCAGGTTTGCGGTATTATTATCAGCGTAAACCGCCAGGAAAAGGGAAAAACAGACAAAAATGCTCTGGAAGAGGTGGCAGAGACCCTTGGTATTCCCATTTTCGCCATTGTCACCATAAGGGAGATCATTGATTTTCTGCACAACCGGGACATAGCGGGCAAAATTGTTCTGGATGACCAGATGAAAGCAAAAATAGAGACATATCTGGAAGCCTATGGCGCAGGCAGTTGAAATTATTTTATGCTGGCAGCATCCATCTTTTTGAAGTGGAACAGTCCCCGGTTAAAATCAGCAATGATTTTTTGATTTTCTTTTATTTGTTTTGATAAAAGCAGATAAAAACTTTGCTGGATCAAAGGTTTCGGGTGGTGAGTGAACAAGGCTGCGATTTTTTTGGAAAGCTTTCTCTTATGGTGTCATATCCGTTTTCTAAAATAACAGTGGAATAATCAATCTCACCTGAAACCAGTTTTTTAAAATTGGCATTTTTATTTTTTGCTGTCCGTGACAAAAGTTGGCCTGAAAAAACTGCGGCATCAAAAAAAATCCTCATAAAGGAGCCTTTCAACGAAAGGCTACCCTGTACCGACCCAGATCGTCAAGTTGATTCCAGTCATTTTTTTGATTTCACATGAAAAAAATAATTCTGCAACGTTTGGGACATCCGTCCCTTGGACATTCACCATCAATCCGTCCGGCATTGAACTCCGAAAGGGAGCGTTTCAATGGATACAGGTTGTAGCAAAAATATAAAACCCAGTCTGGAAAAGGCTTCCTTAGTATTAAAACTGCCTTTTTGATTGCCATTGCTTTATCGAGAACCTTTTAGACCCTTCGCTTCACAAATTAAAGGGTCGGGATATCTCACAATGCCCGGCTGATTATTTTAAGACCATCCAGGGTCAAAGCCAAGTCCACAGATTCAATGGCATTGGATACTTCGGCAATGAGCGGGGCAAGCCCGCCCGTTGCAATGATCATGGGCGTGGTTTTCATCTCCTGTTTCATCCGGTCCACCATACCGTCTACCATGGCTGCGTTACCGAAAATGATACCGGACTTGATGCTTTCAATGGTGTCATCACCGATTACTTTTTCCGGTGCCTTGAAAATTTCCACTCGGGGCAGGCGGGAGGTCCTTTGGAACAAGGCTTCGGCTGAGATTCCAACGCCGGGGCAGATGGCACCGCCAAGGTATTCTCCTTTTTCCGAGATGGCGTCAAAGGTGGTCGCTGTGCCGAAATCAATGATGATCAGCGCCTTTTTATATTTTTCATAGGCTGCCACGGCATTGACAATGCGGTCTGCGCCGACCTCGTTGGGATTGGAATAGAGAATGGGCATCAGCTTTTTTACGGATTCCGAATTGATCCATAATGGCGTAATACCCAGATAGCGTTCGCAGAAAGCGTTTAATATCCTCACGGACGACGGCACCACTGAGGATATGACGATTTTTGTGATGTCGGTGAGCTGGATGCATTTGTCGGCAAACAGGGCCCGGGCCAGGATATTGAATTCATCGGCCGTGGTCTCTCTGATGGTTCTGATACGCCAGTCCTGCGCCAAGGTTTCGTTTTCATAAACACCAATCACGGTATTTGTATTACCCACATCAATTACCAGCAGCATATTTTCTCCTTTGGAAACCCCAATGTTGGAGTTTATTCAATTTTAACGGTAAATACCCGGGGTGAGGCATTGGTCATGACCAGTTCCACGGGGATGTCAATACAGACGTGCCGGGCATATACCCCGGGTTTAAGCCCTTCAAGATCCATGAACGCATGAATTTTATCCGTTAAGGTCGTGGTGTTCAATTTTTCCTGGGGACCTTTAAGATCAATAGAAATGGTTGACGGTTCAATGCTGACTTTTTTTCCGGGCCGATTTTGAAGCTCTATTGGAATCTGTTCAATGGTCCGGGTCCCGGTGAGCGGCTGAACCTGAACGGACACCACAAATATGGACTGAGCAACCGTGAAAAGCTCTGGCTGTCCAAGATTTAAGGGGACTTCTTTTTTAAAATTTTCATTGGCATTGGTCAGGTCCACGGGTTTGGTGGCGAGCTGTTTAATCCGGTTGATCAGGGATTTTGCGCCGGTCAGGGCCACGGTGGCAGGTTCGCACACCGGTGAAAGCGCCATGTAGCCCTTGGCCGTTTCTCCGATATACGGAACCGTTACCTTGAAGACCCGGGTCACTTTTTTTTCCAGGCGGATGCTTAAAGAGGAGGGCGTGATCTTAACAATGGAAGTAGAACGTCCCAAAGGAATCCGAGTTTTATCCACAGGCAGCAAATAACGGCCCGGTTCAATGGCATCCGCACTGCCTGCCGGGTCAAAGGCCAGGTCCGTATATATGTCTGCAGGATAGACCAGGCTTTTCTTTGACAGTTTTTCAATGTGTTTGGGCCGACATTTTATCCTGACTGCGATTTTGTCCGTGTGAAAATTGGTCAAAATCATATCATCCGGAACATTGGCATAATCCACAGGCAGAAGTAGGTTTGTTTCCCTGGGTTCCTGGTTGCTGGCGGTGAAAATAATAATTGCTATGACCGTCGCCGCCACAGCCATTGGGGCGGCCAAGCGAAAAAGTGCAGATATCTGTCGGCGCTTAAGCATTCCTGATGGCGTCAATGATGTGTGAGAATGCGCACACCGCTTCAACATCATGGACCCGGAGAATGTGTGCGCCGTTCATCAGGGATGCTGCACAGGCAGCCAGGGTGCCGTATCCGGTACCTGCATCTTTTGGGGCAGCCTTTTTGCCCGTGACATTGCCCAGCACATTCTGGATAAAGGATTTTCTGGACGGACCCATGAGTACTGGATATCCTAAGGCTGTGAGCTGGTGAAGTTCCTTGATAAGCACAAGGTTGTGCGCAACGGTTTTACCAAACCCTATGCCCGGATCCAGGATAATCTTTTTGGGGGACATGCCTTTTTCAAGCACAAAATTAACCCGTTCCTGCAGATAGGTGATGATTTCACCCATGAGATCATCATAGCTTGGGTTCACCTGCATGGTTTCCGGTGTGCCTTTCATGTGCATGAGAACGGCAAGGGCGCCGGTCTCCACGGCCACATTCACCATGTCGGGGTCTTTTTCAAAGGCGGAGATATCATTGATGATGGATCCACCTGCGGCAAGGGCTTCTTTTGCCACCGTTGCTTTTACCGTATCAATGGAGATGGGAATGTCAATCCGGTCGGCAATCGCCTCAATGACGGGAATGGTCCGGTCAAGCTCCTCTTGTTCACTCACCGGTTCGGAAAACGGCCTGGAGGATTCTCCACCGATGTCCAGGATATGGGCGCCTGCCGTCACCATCTCCCGGGCCCGGGTCAGGGCTTTGTCCAGGCTGGTGTATTTTCCCCCGTCTGAAAAAGAATCCGGTGTGGTGTTTAAAATACCCATGATACAGGCCATTGGACCCAAATCCAGTTTGAAACGGCCAAATTCAAGGGTATAGGCTGTGGTGGTCAATACAATTTCCCAGGATCGTGTTTTAACGCAAAGTCACCATCTGCGGCGTTGCAGAAAACTTTGCATATGGACAGCTTTGCGTCCAAACACAGGTTTTAGGCTCGCAATCAAAATAAAACCGTCCATATGACTTTCCTTTTAAGCCGTCTTCCGCGTTGCGTCACTGGACACATATATCGAATATGATCCCAGTAACGCGCCTTGAATACGACTTTAAAGCCTAAGTCTCATATATTTGGACGATTTTAATCTGATCCCAAGCCTTAGTTTCGACGCTAATTATCTTCTTTTTTATCCTTAGACGCCTCAGAATCCATCGTGTCCGGATCAGGATCTTTTGTCTCTGTATCGTCGTCGGAGCCGTTATTCTTCACATCTTTCGGCTCATCATGTACCGGGGTCTCCTCCTCTTTGGGCGGTTCCGGTTCAGTCCGGATATTACGTCGTCCAAAGAACTCAAACTCAGGGCGCAGGCTTGCAATAAGGTCATCAAGTTCAGGCCCCATAACCGTTTCTTTTTCCAGAAGAAGATCGGTCAGAGCATGGAGGAGGTCGATGTTCTCCTCTAAAATGGTTTTGGCCGTGTCGTATGCGCGCTTGATCAGGCCTGCCACCTCGGCGTCTATTTTCTGGGCCGTGGCTTCGGAATAGCCTTTGGCCTGGGTCATTTCCCTGCCGATGAAAATATTGTCATCATGATCTTCATAGGAAACCGGTGCCAGGTTATCACTCATGCCGAAACTTCTGACCATGCGGTTGGCAAGTTTGGTGGCCTGCTTTATGTCATTGGACGCCCCGGTGGAAATTCGTTTGAATATGATCTCTTCTGCCACACGGCCACCAAAGGCAATGGACAGTTCGTTTTCCAGCTGGTCCTTGTATTTGAAATCCCCTTCTTCGGGCAGAAACCAGGTCACCCCGGCAGCCCTTCCCCTGGGGATAATGGTAATTTTATTCACGGTATCCGTATTGGGCAGGAACCGGGCCACCAGGGCATGACCGCCCTCGTGGTAGGCCGTGGTCTTTTTTTCGTCTTCCTTGATTACCTTGGATTTTCTTTCAAGCCCCATGTAAACCTTATCCTTAGCATCTTCAAAGTCGCGCATGAACAATTTTTCACGGTTGCGTTTGGCTGCCAGAAGGGCTGCCTCATTGCACAGATTTTCCAAATCTGCACCGGAAAAACCGGGGGTGCCTTTGGCAAGAATATTCGGATTCACATCCTTGGCCAGGGGGCTTTTTTTCATATGTACCCGCAAAATGCCTTCACGCCCCTTGATATCGGGCATGTCCACTACCACCTGCCGGTCAAACCGGCCGGGACGCAACAGTGCCGGGTCCAGAACATCGGCCCGGTTGGTGGCTGCCATGAGAATAACCCCTTCATTGGACTCAAACCCATCCATCTCCACTAAAAGTTGATTCAAAGTCTGTTCCCGTTCATCGTGCCCGCCGCCAAGGCCTGCACCTCGCTGACGCCCCACAGCATCAATTTCGTCAATGAATATAATACAAGGGGCATTTTTCTTGCCTTGGGCAAACAGATCCCGGACCCTGGATGCGCCGACACCCACAAACATTTCAACAAAATCAGACCCGGAAATGGTGAAAAATGGAACGCCTGCTTCCCCTGCCACGGCCCGGGAAAGCAAGGTTTTACCGGTACCGGGATTGCCTACCAAAAGCACTCCTTTGGGGATACGACCGCCCAGGCGAGTATATTTATTGGGATTTTTCAGAAAGTCAACGACCTCTGTGAGTTCCTCCTTGGCCTCATCAATGCCCTGGACATTGGCAAAGGTTACCTTTTCCCCCTTGTCATCCATGAGTCTGGCCCGGCTTTTCCCAAAAGACATGGCTTTCCCCCCCCCGCCGCCGCCCTGCATTTGACGCATGAAAAAAATCCATACACCGATGAGCACAATCATAGGCAGCCAGGAAACGACAATGGACATGAACCAGGAGGATTCGGCCGGCGGCTTGGCCTTGATGGACACTCCGCTTTTGCGCAGGATATCAATGAGTTGGGAATCGTCCGGGGCATAACTATTGAACCTTGCACCGCTGGTATCTGTAATGATAAGATCCCGACCCTGGATAACCACATTTTGAATACGGCCGTCTTCCACAAGGGACAAAAATTCTGAATAGCCGAGGTCGGCCTGACCACCCTGCTGCTGGTTAAATATATTGTAAAGCATGACCATCATCAGAACAATCACCAGCCAAAGGGAGATATTTTTATAGAATTGATTCAATGTATTTCCTCTCTTAGGTTTAGCTAAAAACATCAATGAATATATATAAACATAAATTTATTTTATACAAGGGTCAGTTACCGGGGTTTTCGTCCGGTTTTCCATTTTGATACCTGCGGGTTTTAAGGTGCCTGCCAAGTGTCCGCAGTGCTGTTTCTTCCTTTTTTATACGCAGAAGATCCCTTTGTCTATATACCCGAATTTGGCCGGGCAGGTCCAGACTCTTTCCTGATTCTCCTTTTTTGCCCGCAAAGTAAAGGATATCCCGGATATGGGTATTGGAAATTCGTTTTAAATCTTGTTTTACCAACAACAGTGCCGCTCGGATGACCCGGGCTCCCAGCGCCCGGTCAAGCTTGTTAATCGCCGGTATGGACAACTCAATCTGTCCTTTTTCCCTTTTGGTTGTTGCTTTGTCCAGGGCGGTTTGGGCGATCCGATCCAAAAAAGCATCTTCCAGTCCGATGATGCCGGACATCCGTGAAAGTCCGGCTTTAATGTCGGGATTGAACTCCTTTTCAAGAAAGGGGATCAAACAATGCCGGATTCGGTTGCGAAGGTAGGATGTGTCCTCATTGGACTCATCAACTCTATAATCTTGTTTTATCTCATCAAGAAACGCCAGGATGTCGGCTCTGGGCATCCGGATCAGAGGGCGTATAAATTTTTCCTGCCTGACCGGTTGAATCCCCCGAAGGCCACGGGGACCGGTTCCGCGGACAAGATTCATCAAAACCTGCTCGATGTTGTCATCCCGGTGATGGCCCAGGGCAATACGGTGAAATCCTTTTTCACCGGCCACCCGGGTAAAAAAATTATACCTGGCATTTCTGCCGGCCTCTTCAACACAAAGCCGTTGGTTTTTCGCAAGGTCTGCTACATTTTTTGTTTCAACGACCAGATCAAGGTTGTGTTCCCTGGCAAATTCACGGACAAAGGCCTCATCGGCCAGGGCGTGGCTGCCCCGAAGCATGTGGTTTAAATGAGCCAGGCCTATATGGATGCCCAGATCTTTTTTTAAACCTGTTAGAACCTGTGCCAGCGCCATGGAGTCAGGGCCGCCGGAAACGCCGATTAACACACTGTGCCCGGGAGCAACCATGTGGTGTTCTCGAATGGTGTCAAGCACCTGGTCTGCAAATTTGGGGGCAAAGGATGATTGGGCCGTCATGTGTTATTGGTGCTACTTATGAAATACAGATTATTTTTTTTGTGTCATGGATACTTAGGACCGCAGATTAAATAAGTTGGGCAGAAATAACGCCGAATTTTGGTTCATCTACAAGGCGCATTAAAGGTTGAATAGCAGGCCTATTGGACCTTTGATGCAACGAAGTAGATGGAGCAAAAGGCAAGCTATTTCGTTCAAGTTATTTAATCTGCGGTCCTTAATAACAGAAAACAGGTACAATATGCAATGCTCAAAGGGTTAAGGCACACGTTATTTAAAAATATATCCTGACATCTCTTCGGATGAAAAATCCTCTGCAAGGGGAATATCGATCTGCTTTTTCTCCTTTGCCGACAGGTATAAAGCCAGAACAGATTCAACAGACATCATGCCTGATCTTGCATCGGCAATGGGCGATTTTTTGTTAAGAACGGCATCTCTTAGGTCAGTGTATATTCCGGCATGGGGATTTGTCAGGGAGAAAAGGCCCAAAAGACCCTTTGATCGGATCTCTTTTATTAAGTACTCAAGGTTTTTCTTTTTACCGTTGATTCTGATATCAAAATAGGGCCTGCCCCGGCGAACACCTATACGAAAACCGCCCTTTTCCCCAAGCAGGTAAAAAGCCGCCTCGTGGTCGTGGGAAGGAGAGTTGGTTGTCCCTTCGATTTGGCACAGCGCACCGTTGTCAAGCTTGAGTGTCCCAAGGGTGATATCTTCTGCCTCCATGTCATGAAAGCGCTTTCCAAGCATTGCATTTGCTGCAGTGGCTTGGCCGTTCATAAGCCAGCAGATAAGATCAATGGCGTGAACACACTGGTTCATCAGTACGCCGCCGTCGTGCTCCCATGTGCCTCGCCAGGCATTCTGGTCGTAATATGACTGATCATGTCCCCAGCGTACAATTACCGAGCCGTGACTGATTTTACCGAACCGTCCGGCAGCAACATCCTTTTGCAGATTCCCGACAATGGGAAAATAACGGAAGATATGCCCCATGGCAATTCGCCTGTTTTTTTGTTCGGAAATATCAAACAACTCTTTGGCCTGGCTTGCTCTCATGCTCATGGGCTTTTCAAGAAGAATATGAGATCCGCTGAACATTGCGGCTTTTGCAATGGCATAGTGCAGCCCCGAAGGCACCGTTATTGAGGTGATATCCGGTTTTTCCTTTTGGAGCATCTGGTTATAATCCGTGTATGTTTTTACGGTATTTTTGATTTGATGCTTTTTTTTGCCCGACAGGTTACAAGAATCGAGCAATTTGTCGAAAGCCCCGGGGGATGTGCCTGCCACAGCACAAAGTAAAAGGCCATTATTTTTTTTTGTTATGGCCATGATGTGTTTGACGGCAATCCGGCCGCATCCGATCAGTGCGACCCGAAGACATTTTTCAGCCATTTTCTCTCCTTCAGGCGTTGGGTTTTGTCAAATCTATGCTGATGGCGTAAACCCCACCGTCAAGCTTGGCCGTCAACGGATATTCGCCTTTTTCAAAAACCTTGAGCATGGCCCGGTTGGAGGCGAGGACATCTGCAGTTATTTTCACGGTCCCCCGCTCCTTTGCCAGACGGGTGAGCATCTTAAGCAGAAAAGAGGCAATGCCAAAGCCCTGGTACGCGTCGTCCACAACAAAGGCAATATCCATGAACGGTTTATCCGGATGCTTGGCAATCCTTGCCTCGGCAATGATGGTCTGGTTGCCGGGTTCTCCCACAAGGGCCACCACGGACAGTACCTCCCTGTAATCCACGTTCACATAGGCCTGCATTCTAGCGTGGGGCATGGTTTTGATGGGTGAAAAGTAACGGTAGTAAATCGCGTTATCGGAAAATCGGTAAAACAGCCTGCGCATCTGCTCTTCATCCGACGGCTTGATGGCCCTGAAGCGAACCTGCAAATTGTCTTTGAAAGTCTGGGTGATTTCGATTTCCTTGGGATAAAAACGGGCGGAGTCGGCAATGAACATTTGGTCCGGGTATAGCAAATTCTCTTTTTTACCGCCCTCTACAAGGCCGGGTCGGTCTTCGGGATGGGCGATCTCAATCAGGGCCTGGGCCCGTTCCCGTAGACTTCTGCCCCTGATGTGGGCCACACCGTATTCCGTGACCACAAGGTCAATGCATTCCGGAAAACTAAGCTGGTCCGGGATATCATCTATAAATAGACGGATATTTGGCACTCCGTTCTTGTTCCGGCTGGGCAGGGCTACGATATTGTACCCGCCCCGGGAGAGTTCGGCACCGTTCAGGACATCGGCAATCTGCCCGGGATCTGCAGAAATATTTGCAGAATTGGCGAAAATGGCCACCCGGCCGGACAGGGCCACCCGCCGCACCGGCAGGACCATGACAAATTTTTTGTTCCGCCCGATCTGCAACGGGTTGTAGATTTTGTCAATACCCTGGAACTCCACCATGGGATTTTTATCGAGCCACGCCATCAGCTTTGGGGAGCCCAGGGCATAGGTGGTCAAAGACCGACCCAGGCACGTACCCTTTTCCCGGTTGGTGACCGCCCCGCTTTCGGCAAGTTCCATGAGCGCGTCCGTGAAAAGCGGGGTATGAATGCCCAAATTTTTTTTCTTTGCCAGATGCCGGGCCAGGACCTCGTATATGGGACCGTAGCTAAAGGCAACGCATGATCCGTCATCAATCACCGAGGCGGCATTTTCGGCGATTTTGTCGAACACCGGGTCCACGGGGTATCTTGGGAAATAAAAGGGCGGAACCTGGGCTTGGACCAGCATGTGAAAATCATTTATATGGACAAAGGTGTCCCCCAGGGTAAAGGGAATCTCTTCATTGATCTCAGCCACCACAAAATCGGCCTGCTTCATCACTTGCCTGGCCACATCCACACCAAGACCAAAGCTGCAATAGCCGCTTTCATTGGGCGGAGTAATCTGGAGAAACGCCACATCAATGGGTATCAGTCCGTCCCTCATGAGCAAGGGAATCCTGGAGAACCGGGCGGGAATCAGGTCCACCCGGCCTGCGGTGATGGCCTGGGCTGACACCCATCCGGAAAAAAAGGTTTTTAGGCGGTAACGATGGGATTCCAGGGCGTTATAGGACACGGCGTCTCCGAAACTGAGCAGCTGGATCAGGGTCAGATCCTCCAGATTATAGCCTTGGGCGCTCATGAGCGTATTCACAAGGGTTCTGGGTTCTGCGGTTCCCGTGCCAATAAAAATGTGCATGCCCGGCGCAATCTTGGACAGCACTTTATCCGTGGACACACAACGTGTTTTCCAGGCAGGTCTTTTTTTCCGGAACATGACGTTCGCTATTTTTTCAATTTTTTAATATTATCCCGGGCAAATTCAATGGTTGGGTCTATTTTTAAAGCCATTTCATAAAATTTTATGGCAAGCACCGGTTCTTCCAGTTCCCGGTAACAGGATCCCATATTGGCATAATTGATGGCCTGGCTTGGGTCCACATCCAGGGCTTTTTCAAAATAGTTGATAGCGGTTTTGAAATCCTTTTTCATAAAACAGCAAGCCCCGGCGGTGTTCAGGATATCAGGGCGCTGAGGATCGGCATCCAGACCGGTTTGACATGTCTCAAGGGCCGGATCCAACAGTCCCGAATCTTTCTGGGCCGCCGCCATATGGGAACAGATATCAGGCAGGTTACGCCGGGCAGGGTCACGGTCAAGGGCGGCCTGGAACTGCATTATTGCATCTTCTCTCTCTTCCAAGGCGCTAAGCATTAATCCTTTGTAAAAACTGGTGTAATATTTTCCCGGGCTGAGTGCTTCCAGTTCATCCAGTTGGTCAATGGCCAGTATGGGATGGGAGTTTTCCGTAATCAGCCGGGCGGCGAACATACCCACACTGGCCTCATCGGCCCGTTCTCTGAAATGGGCGCCCGGCATGATGGTATAAAAGGCCGGAATATCAAGGCCGGGATGCGTGGTGCGAATGGAGAGCAAATGAAATCCTTTATCCGCCAGAATCTGGATCAGACTTTCCACTTCCACCTTCATATTGTCCGCAGACAGGTCCGGCAGGTCAGCGGCGTCCACCATGGTTTCAGAATCGGTGATATAACCGGCCGCGGTTATATCCGTAAATTTCGGCAAACCGGATGCCACGTAATTGGACCCGGTATTAAAGTCTCCGGCAAGCTGGGCCACTTCGGTCAGGGCCCGGCCCATGGCCTTTTCCGGGGACGGGGCCGTGCCGGCGGTCCATACGATCTCGCTTGCATCCGGAAAAGTGGCCGGATCCCAGGCCAGCACGGCTATGGTGGGAATGCCCATGTCAAGGGAGAGGTCACTTGCATAGACCTTGATGCCCTGGGTGTCATACTTGGCAAGAAGTTCCCGGACAAGGGGATCTTTAAAGGAGTCCAGACGGATGCCGGGAACATTTAATTTTTCCCGGGATACCCGGGAGCTGACATGACGCTCCACAAGCTCGCAAATGCCCTGGATCAAGGCCTCTTCCGTGCAGTTGCCTGCACTGGGTCCGTTAAACTCATTGATCATATAAAACCAATTAAAGGGGATATTCACCTCTTTTTTATCGGTCAGATCATATCCCTTGGTCCATTGCAGGGACAAAGAATCAAATATGGGTTTAACTTTTAATGCTTCGGACTGATCGTCATGGACAGACTGGGTGATCAGGGCATAATCCAACGCCGCGTCCCCAAGCTGCTCAGCCGTAGCATGAATAAAATTTTTTTCATCTTCAGAAAAGGAAAAAAAGCTGAACCGTTCCACCAGTTCCATGACGGCACTGGCTTCGGACTGTTCCGGGGTTCCGCCTTTGCCCATTTGTTTATTGGTGCCGGTCACCCGCCTTGCATCGGCACCACATTCACTGAAAAACACCGGGATATCCAGGCGACCGTTGTCGATGCGCCGGGTCCGGCTTAAAATATCAAGGTCCAGGTCCGCAGCCTTTTCCCGGAACCGCTGGACAGTTTGCGTCGGAGACATGATTTTATCCTGGTCAAAGGTATAATTTTTCGGGGCGTCTTTGAGTATTATTTCATAACCCATGGAGTTTAAAACCTTTCATACTATGTAATCGATACTGTAAAAAGGCCCCACCTTACCATGAATTGTTGGGGATTTCATCATGATAGCACCTGTTTTGACTAAATGATCTGCATTACCGAAATTTTTAAAGCGTCAACCGCGGATTAATTCCATGAATTTAAGATTGGCCCGGGGAAAAGGAAACTGATGAAGCTGATCTACGCTGACCCATTTATGGTCAATGGGACCATTGAGAAGAACACGGCCGGAGATATAATCGCAGAAGAACACATCCATTTCAATTTTAAAATGGGTGTACGCGTGAAAAACCCGGGTTAAAAATTGCAGATTACCGGCCTCAATGCCGGTCTCTTCCCGGAGCTCACGAATGCAGGCCTGTTCAGAAGACTCTTTGGGTTCCACTTTGCCGCCGGGAAATTCCCATAATCCACCCAAAAGCCCGTCAAGCTTTCTTCGGGTGATCAGAACTTTTCCTTTTTTTTTGACAATGCCCGCAGCAATATGAACCGTGGGCACCTTTTTTTTCTTTATGCGCCGGGGAAAAATATCTGTTACCTGTTTTTCATAAGCACAGCATTCCCCGGCCAGGGGACATGGGCCGCAGTCCGGACGTTTAGGGGTACAGACCAGGGCGCCAAGCTCCATGACAGCCTGGTTGTATGTGCCTGGGTCCTTTTCATACAAAAGCTTTTCGGCAATGGCCTTATATGCTTTATGGGCAGCGCTGTGATTCACCGGCGCATCAACGCATAAAAGCCTTGCCAGAACTCGCTTGACATTACCGTCCACCACGGCATGGGGTTTTGAACCGGTAATGGAGAGCACGGCCGATGCAATATAATCCCCCACACCCGGAAGATTTTTAAACCCTTTATAATCATCCGGAATAATGCCGCCCATATCACGGACCACAATACCGGCAGCCTTATGGAGATTTCTGGCTCTGGCATAATAACCAAGGCCCTCCCAGGTCTTAAGCACGGTTTCAAGGCCTGTGGCGGCAAGATCCTTAAGATCAGGCCAGGTTTCCATGAACCTAATATAATAGGGGATCACGGTTTTAACCTGGGTCTGCTGGAGCATCACCTCGGAAACCCATACCCGGTACACGGAGATATCGCTGCGCCAGGGAAGTTGGCGGCAATTGTCTCGGTACCAGGCCATTAAGGCGGTTTGGACTATTTTACGTTTCCTGTTTTCCAATTTCGCACCAAATTAATAAATGTTCTGGTAGCCGTTCCCGAAGGCCCCTTGGGTATATACGTTTTTTGGGTAAAATCCCAGGCCGTGCCTGCAATGTCCAGGTGCGCCCAGGGGGTTTTACCCACAAAATTTGACAAATACGCTGCTGCGGTTATAGTGCCGGCCGGTTTTCCGCCTGTGTTTTTAATATCTGCCACATTGGATTCGATCTGTTTTTCATAATTTTTATTCAAGGGCAGGCGCCAGACAGGTTCCCCGGCCAGATTCCCGGCAGATTCAACCGCTTTGACCAAGGCATCATTGTTGGACACAAGACCTGTATAATGATGGCCAAGGCCGATGATAACCGCACCCGTCAGGGTCGCCGTGTCAAGCACACAGGTGGGCTTGACATTCTCAATGCCCCAGGCCAGGGCATCGGCCAGAATAAGGCGGCCTTCGGCATCGGTGTTGATCACTTCACTGGTCACTCCATTGTAATGACGAATAATGTCGCCGGGGTGAACGGCTTTGGACCCGGACATATTATCCGTGGCGGGTACTATGGCCACAACCCCCACATCCGGCTTCTCCAGTGCCACGGCCTGCATGGCGCACATCACCGCCGCACCGCCGCACATATCGTATTTCATGTCCTCCATACCCGCAGACGGCTTGATGCTGATGCCCCCGGAGTCAAAGGTCAGGCCCTTGCCCACAAGGAGGATGGTTTCTGTTCTGTCTTCGGGCAAATATTCCAGGATCACCATACGTGCCGGTACATGAGAGCCCTGGTTGACGGCAAGGATGCCTCCCATGCCCATCTGTTCCATCTCTTTTTTTTCTATACACCGGTAGCCCAGCCCCATGTCTGCGGCGAGTTGTTTGGCATATGCCGCAAAATCGGCAGAGGTCCAATGATTGCCAGGCTCATTGGCCATATCCCGTGCCCTACAGGCGGCAAAGGCTGAATTTTTTGCCCGTTCAACCCCCCGGCGCACGATATTAAGATTATCTTTGCATACAAATTTTATGGCATCAAGTCCGGGATAATCGGTTTTTTTCTTAGTGCTTTCCTTGTATTTTTCAAACCGGTAATCTCCAAGGATGATGCCTTCGGCCAGGGCGCCGGCAGACATTTCCGGATCATCCATGGCCGGAGACAGATGTTTTGGGGCCGGCAGACAGATCACAACATCCTTAGCCTTAACCAATGCACAGACCTTGGCAATCTGTCCGCCAGCTTCCCGAAGCATGTCCAGAGCGGCCCCTTCATCCTTTTCTTTATTCACAGGGCCTGTACCTAAAATCAGAACCCGGGCAGCAGAAATGTCTGACTGGTCCGGCGGATAAAACAATATCTGTTCTGCAGCCTTGCCGAAAAAATCATTCAACTCAAACGCCTTTTTAACCTGATTCTGCACAGCGGCGTCGCATGCAGGCATTTTGCCCTTTACCTCCACGGCGAAATAAACTAGAAGAGCGGTTTTTATTGCTTCGGCAGCTTTGGTGATGGTAGTGATACGGTCTTTTTTCATAGGGACACCTTTTTACCGGTTTTATGTAAAAATTAAGTTACAATAAGTCGTTGCATTACTTTCATGCTTTGTTGTGGGTTACGCCTGGGTTTTGATAGACCAGGTCAGCCCATGGCTATTATTTAAAAATTTAAAAACTATTGGAATTTACCATAAAACCCGGGTCAGGTAAAAGAATTCAGATAATAAGGACCGCAGATTAAATAATTTGAACAAAATATGTAAATAATTTAGCAGCTTAAGCACTATTCAAAAATTGTTGTTCTTGCATCTTGCCTTATTCAAAATATTCCAGTATATCTTAATTAAATTAATTATTTATAAACTTATAGGAGGCAAAAACATTGAACAGTATTGCTGTACTTGCCGGAGATGGTATTGGTCCGGAGGTCATGGAACAGGCAATCAGGGTGCTCGATAAAGCAGCGGGACTTTTTGATTTTGAATTATCATTTGAATATGCAGATGTGGGCGGTGCAGGCATTGATAATCATGGGAAAGCACTGCCGGACTCAACCCTGGCATTGTGCGAACAAAAGGATGCCATTTTGTTCGGTTCCGTTGGCGGTCCGAAATGGGAAAACCTGCCACCGGAAGAACAGCCTGAACGCGCTTCTCTCCTAACGTTGCGTAAACATTTCGGTTTATACTGCAATTTAAGACCCTCCAAAGTATTCCCTTCCCTTGCATCAGCCTCTCCCCTGAAGCCGGAAATCATAAAAAACGGCTTTGACATTTTATGTGTCAGAGAACTGACCGGCGGGCTCTATTTTGGTAAACCCAGGGGTAAAAGGGGTAGCGGCCCTGATGAAACCGCATTTGATACCATGGTCTATTCTAGATTCGAGATTGAGCGAATTGCCAAAATGGCGTTTGAAGCCGCCAGGAAAAGACGCAGTATTGTCTCATCTGTGGACAAGGCCAATGTACTGACCTCCATGGTTCTGTGGCGGGAAGTGGTCATAGAAGTAGCTAAATCATATCCTGATGTCACCTTGAATCATATATATGTTGACAATGCAGCCATGCAGCTCATTCGAAATCCCCAACAGTTTGATGTGCTTTTATGCGGAAATATGTTTGGAGATATTATCTCTGACGAATGCGCCATGATTACCGGCTCAATGGGACTGCTGTCCTCGGCAAGCCTGAATGAAAAAAAATTCGGCCTTTATGAACCGGCCGGCGGCTCTGCACCTGATATTGCGGGGAAAGGCATAGCCAATCCCATTGCCCAGATTCTGTCCGCAGCCATGATGCTGAAATACACGTTTGGACAAACCCACGCAGCTGATGCCATTGAGGCAGCAATTTCCGATGTTCTTGATCGGGGCATTCTCACTGCAGATTTAACAGATAAAAAAGAGACTGCTGTTAATACTGAGGAAATGGGAACTGAAATTATCAATGCGCTGACAAATACCCGCAGAGCTTGACGCCTCATCATTAACCCCCCCTGCACACCCCGGCCATTGAGAGTCTTTTCTCCTTGGCCGTTTTTTTTTGCCTTTTCTTTCTGACCTAAAAATAAAAAGGGCTTTTGAGTATCCTCAAAAGCCCTTTTATATATTATGGCGGGAGTGACGAGACTCGAACTCGCGGCCTCTAGCGTGACAGGCTAGCGTTCTAACCAACTGAACTACACCCCCGTAGTTCCCTTCTTTGTTTGGTGGGCGATGCAGGGATCGAACCTGCGACTTCAAGCTTGTAAGGCTTGCACTCTCCCAGCTGAGTTAATCGCCCGAAACGGCAATATGTATACCAAGTACCTATGTGGGTGTCAAGCAAAATTATTCTTTATTTTATTTTATTCTCCTTGAATATCTGTTTAGGAATTTAATCAAAGCCTTGCAAAATCATGGGGACATTGGTATGCTACTTTATTAATATGTAAACATTATAGAATAATTGAATGCAAAATCTTATCATCTCTTTTCCTGACAAGCATCAAAATAAAACCAGGGACATCTCAATTCTGCGGTCCTTGATTTATAGTGTCAGCAGCAAAAGTATAATTTAGGAGTCGACAATGGAACCTGTTCAGGGACACCTGGAAATCATGGACAAGGGTTTTGGTTTTCTAAGGAGTATTGAAGAAAATTTCAATCCCAAGCCTGAAAATCCCTATGTACCCAACAGCCTGATACGCAAACTCAATCTCAGGGAAGGCAGCTTTATTCAGGGCTATGGAGAAAAAAAGAGCCCACAGAATGTAAACGTTGCCCTGATACGTATTGAGACCATCAACAACCTTCCCTTTGATGAGTTCATAAGAACGCCAATGCTCCAGGAGCAGGTCAGCGTCAACCCCTTTGAAAGGTACCGTCTTGCCCAGGGACCGGATGACCTAACAGGAAAAGCTTTAGATCTGATTGTTCCCATCGGCATGGGGCAGCGGGGGTTGATCATCGCCCCGCCCAAATCCGGAAAAACGACAATTTTAAAGCACATGGCCAATTCTGTGGTCGTCAATCACCCTGACGCCAAGGTATTTGTCCTTCTTGTGGATGAACGGCCTGAGGAAGTTACCGATTTCCAAAGAGGATTGACAGAGGCTCATGTGCTGTATTCTTCTGCTGACCAACAAATCGGTCAACACATGAGAATGACTCGCCTTGCGATGCATACGGCCATCAGATGCACGGAAATTGGCCAGGATGCAGTCGTTTTCATTGACTCTTTAACCCGGATGACTAGGGCGTTTAATATTGACACTGATTCCTATGGCAAAACCATGAGTGGTGGTCTTGGGGCCAATGCCATGGAGTTTCCTAGAAAAATTTTTGGAGGTGCCCGCAAGCTTGAAAACGGCGGTTCCCTTACAATCATTGCTACCATTCTAGTCGAAACCGGCAGCCGCATGGATGATGTTATTTTCCAGGAATTCAAAGGAACCGGCAATATGGACCTTTACCTGTCCCGGGAGTGCGCCGAACAAAGAATCTGGCCGGCCATTAATATCAACAAATCCGGGACCCGGAAAGAAGATCTGCTCATGGGCCCCGAAGAATATGAAAATATGGTGAATATTCGCCGCAGTATTGCGCCGTTAGATGAGGTCACAGCCATGTCACAGTTTTTGGGCATGGTTGAAGACGGCATATAAAGACGACATTTTTCTGTATCTTTAAAAATAAAAAATCGCAGCACTCAATCATTTCAAGTGCAGCGATTTCTTATTTTTAAAAGACCTACGAGTCGTAACAAGCCAGACTATATGACCAGGGCATGCGCAAGCACTTCAGCCATACTTTCCACATAGACAATATCAAGCTGTTTTTGAATCGCTTTTGGAACGTCTATGATGTCTTTTTTGTTTTCCTCACTGAGAATAACCTTTTTAATTCCATTGGCATGGGCTGCCAGAAGCTTTTCCTTTAGGCCACCAATAGGCAGCACCCGTCCTCGAAGGGTAATCTCCCCTGTCATGGCCACTGTCCGACTTACGGGCCGGCCAGTGAGAATGGAAACGACTGCCGTGCACATGGCAATACCGGCTGAAGGTCCATCCTTTGGAATGGCCCCTTCGGGCACATGGATATGGATGTCTGTATCCTTGTAAAAGTCTTCTCTGATGTTGAGTTCGGGGCTTCTTGACCGGACATAGGATACAGCAGCCTGGGAGCTTTCCTTCATCACATCCCCAAGCTTTCCGGTAACCATTACCCTTCCCTTGCCCGGCATGGTCACAGCTTCAATGGTTAAAAGCTCTCCACCTGCCTGGGTCCAGGCTAGCCCGGTAACAATTCCGGTCTTATCTTCCTGTTCCAGAATAGAATTTCTAAATTTGGTCTGTCCCAGATATTTTGAAACCGTATTTGCTGTGACTTGATGTTTTTTACGCGTCTTTGTCCGTACGATTCCCGTGGCAATTTTTCTAAGCACAGAAGAGAGCTCTCGCTCAAGATTCCTCACCCCGGCTTCTTTGGTGTATTGCTTGATAATTATCTCAACCGCAGCTTTGGAAAAAGAAATTTCACAATCATCTAGCCCGTTTTCATGCATCTGTTTAGGAATCAGGTAGCCGGTGGCAATCTGGTATTTTTCATAATCGGTATACCCGGGTATCTGGATCACCTCCATGCGGTCACGCAGGGGGGCCGGGATTTCATGCAGGGTGTTTGCTGTGGTGATAAACAAAATTTCTGACAGATCGTAATCAACCTCAAGATAATGATCGTTAAAATTTCTGTTCTGTTCAGGATCCAATGCTTCCAGAAGGGCAGACGAGGGATCTCCTCTAAAATCACTAGTCATTTTATCAATTTCATCCAGACAGAATACCGGGTTATTATATCCCACTTTTTTCAACGTCTGGATAATCTTTCCGGGCATGGCACCTACATAGGTTCTTCGGTGCCCTCGAATCTCCGCCTCATCGCGGACCCCACCCAGGGAGACCCGGGCAAATGAGCGTCCGGTCGCCGCCGCAACAGACCGGGCAAGGGATGTCTTGCCAACCCCGGGAGGACCCACCAGGCATAAAATTGGACCTTTTATTTTTTTAACCAAAATTTGCACAGCCAGATACTCAAGGATTCTCTCCTTGGGTTTTTTCAAGCCATAGTGGTCCCGGTCCAGAATTTGCTCAGCCTTTAAAAGCTCATTTTTTACACGTTTTTTCCGGTACCAGGGTAGGCAAACCAACCAGTCGATATAATTTCTGACTACTGTTGCTTCCGAGGAGGTTGCAGACATCAGCTTAAGCTTTTCCAACTCTGTACGCACAACACCGGCAGCTTCTTTAGGCATGCGCTTGGCCTTGATCTTTTTTTCAAGATCAGCAAACTCACCGCCCTGGCCGTCCTCGCCCATTTCCTTTTGGATGGCCCGCATCTGTTCGTTAAGGTAGTGGCGCTTTTGAAGTTTATCCATCTGTTCTTTAACCCTGCCCTTGATCTTCTGGGACATGGCAAAAACTTCCGTCTCCTTTTGAATAAACTTTAAAAGCAAAAAGAAACGTTCTTCAATATCACCACACTCTAGCAGCGTCTGTTTATCCTGAACCTTGAAGGGCAACTGGGCGGCAATGGTATCGGCATACCTTGACGGATACTGTTCCAGGGCATCCAGTCCCTTGAAAAAACTTTTGGAAACCACGCCGGACAAGTCGGCATAATGCCGGAACGCTTCCTGAACAGTCCGGATGGCAGCCTCAATGTTGGCATCGGTCAACGGCTTTTCAGAGACGTCCACATAATCAACAACCTGGAAACCGTCCTGGTCAACCATCTTAGTGATACAGCCTCGGGCAACCCCTTCAACTAATGCCTTTACCGTACCATCAGGCAGTCGTAACAACTGAGTGATCTGCGCTTCGGTGCCCACCTGAAAAATATCATCAATAGTCGGTTTCAGGACTTCCGGATTTTTCTGGGTTGTAAGAAAAATTTTCTTATCGCCGCCCATGGCCTGGGAAAGCGCCCTGATGGATTTTTCCCTTCCCACAAAAATAGAGGTTGTAACAAAAGGGAAGAGGACAATATCCCTCAGGGGCACTAACGGAAGGGTTTTGTTCTCCTTTTCAGGCCCATCCTCGGGATTGAAAAAACGGGAAATACTGATCATGGATGCAAACTTTCTATTTTAAGCCTGCTTTTTGGGCTGTTCGTAGAGCAAGATGGGCTCCTCGTTGTTTAGTACCACTTCTTCGCCCACCACACACTCAACCACATCTTTTTTAGAAGGCAGCTCATACATAATGTTCATCATGGTTTCCTCCATAATGGCACGCAACCCTCTGGCTCCAGATTTTCTGGCCACGGCTTCCTTGGCCATGGCTTCAAGGGCTTCATCCGTAAACTGCAGACTCACCCCTTCAATGCGAAAAAGTTCCTGATACTGCCGAACCAGCGCATTCTTAGGTTCGGTCAAAATCTTGATCAAAGAGCTTTCATTCAGTTCCCCTATGGACGTTATTATGGGCAGACGCCCTAAAAATTCGGGAATCAGACCAAATTGAATCAAATCTTCAGGCTTTACCTGCCCCAGCAGATCCCCAATATTTATGTCCTTCTTATCTGCGATTTTAGCACCAAATCCCATAGTCTTCTGGGTTAAACGACGCTCAACGACTTTCTCAAGACCCGTAAAGGTTCCGCCGCAAATAAACAGGATATTGGAAGTATCCACCTTTACATAATCCTGTTGGGGATGTTTTCTTCCTCCCTTGGGAGGTACCGAAGCAATGGTGCCTTCAATAATCTTTAGCAGGGCCTGCTGAACCCCTTCTCCGGAGACATCCCGGGTAATTGAAGGGTTGTCCCCCCGCTGGGAAATTTTATCTATTTCATCAATGTAAATGATACCATTCTGAGCCTTTTCAATGTCGTAATCAGCATTCTGAACCAGGGAAAGAATGATGTTCTCCACATCTTCGCCAACATAGCCGGCCTCGGTCAGGGCCGTGGCATCAGCAATGGCAAAAGGAACATCCAAAAACCGGGCAAGGGTTTGGGCCAGAAGGGTTTTACCACATCCGGTCGGTCCGATAATCAGAATATTGCTTTTCTGAATCTCGACCCCCTCACTATTTTTTTCCAGATGTGAGGCCAGACGTTTATAATGATTATAGACCGCCACGGATAAGACCTTTTTTGCACGATCCTGTTCTATAATATATGAATCAAGCTGCTCCTTAATTTGCTTTGGCACCATGAACTCCTTGGCGCCTTCCGGCTCAACAGCCATCTCTTTTTCTTCATCCTCAATAATTTCTCCGCACAGCTTAATGCACTCATTGCAGATATAAACGCTGGGCCCGGCTATCAGTTTTTTTACTTCCTTTTGGTTTTTCCCGCAGAATGAACAGAAAAACTGATCGTTTGCATCATCTTTTTTGGCCATATTTATGACTCCTTTGACGCCTCCTGTTCAGAGGCCTGTTCAAATTGGCTTCTGTCACTGACCACTCGGTCAACAATGCCGTATTCCAAAGCTTGCTCCCCGGACATAAAAAAATCACGTTCCGTATCAGTTGCGACCTTTTCAAGGTCCTGTCCGGTATGCTTTGATAAAATTTCGTTCAAAACATCTTTCATTCTTAAAATTTCAGTCGCCTGAATCTTGATGTCAGTGGCCTGGCCCTGGGCACCTCCCAGCGGCTGATGAATCATAATCCGGGCATTGGGCAGGGCAAACCGTTTGCCGGATGTTCCGGCAGTAAGAAGCAACGCCCCCATACTGGCTGCCTGGCCGATACACACCGTTGCCACATCCGGCTTGATGTACTGGATGGTGTCATAGATAGCCATACCTGCTGTCACAACGCCGCCGGGAGAATTGATATAAAAATTGATATCTTTCTCAGGATCCTCGGATTCAAGAAACAGCATCTGTGCGACAATAAGGTTGGCAACTTCATTGTCTATGGCAGACCCCAAAAAAATAATCCTGTCTTTTAAAAGACGTGAATAGATATCATAGGCACGTTCTCCCCTGTTGCTCTGTTCAACAACCATTGGAATAAGAGGCACGATTTAACTCCTTGTCTGATCTAAAATATGTTTTTAACCTTGTTGCCGTCCCAGCAGTTAACTGAATTGACCCGCTTCAAGAACAGCCATGGGCTGACCCCGGCCGATCAACGCCCGGCTCAACCCAAAACAAACATGAAAGTTATTCAATAAATTATTTGAACTTTCATATAAAAAAGCTTGCGGATTGTTTTTACGCTTGTGCACCTTCTTCTTCGGTTTGCTCCTCAGCAACTTGCGCATCACCCGGCGTCACTTCAACTATAGTGCTTTTCTCTATTATAAGTTCAATGGCCTTTTTTTCAAGCTGGGTCTGTTTATAATATTCAAGCTGACGTGGGTCCATGTTGAAAAAATTCTTGATGGCATCTTTTGTCGCACTCATGGCCTGGGCCATCTCTTCGAAGCCGACGTCGAGTTCGTCATCACTAAGATCCATCTTTTCCTGGGTAATTATTTTATCCAAAATCAGATGCCGACGAGCCTGTTTTTCGGCCACATCCCTGTATTTTTCCTGCATGATTTCCCGACTCAAACCGACATCATCAAGGGAAGTATTGTTCTGGGCATAGGCTTGTTCTGTTTCTGAAATAATACCGTTAAGCTCACCTTCGATAAGGGCTTGGGGAACTTGAAACTCTGTTTTTTCAAGTATTTGGGCAAAAATCTGTTCACTCATCTCATGTTTTACCCGCTGTTCAATCCCCTTTTCAAGGTTATCCCGGATGGCAGCTTTTACATCTTCAAGGGTTTCGTATTGATCAAGGCCTTTTACGAGTTCATCATTGGCTTCGGGCAGCACCTCTTCCTGAATTTCCTTGAGTGTAACCTTATATTGAATGATTTTTCCGCTTAAATTCTCATCATGAAAATCATCTGCGTAGACCACTTCAATATCCAGGTCCTGAACCGGAATGGCACCGATAAGTTTTTCGGAAAATTCCTTAGGCAACGGCTCTTTGTTAATAGCTGTGACATAATTTTCAACTTTAGGGGTATGCTCAAAGGTTTCACCATTTAGAAACCCTTCATAATCAATCAGAACAAAGTCATCCTCTTTTACCGGACGTTCCTCTTCGACCTTCCGCTTTGTCGCCATGGTCTTTTGCAGCATATATATCTGGCTTTCAATCTCGGTCTCAGTCACTTCATAAAGCCTTTTCCTAATTTCAAGGCCCTGTAAATCAATTTCATCCAGTTCAGGTTTAACTTCCACAGTGATCTCAAACGAATAATCAGCATCCGGGTTGAGCTCCGGAGGATCGAGTTGGGGTCCGCCTACGATATCTAATTTATGAGTTTCAACTGCTTCAACAAAAGCCTCCTGGATCAGGCGCGGGGCAACCTCGGCATGAACGTCTGCGGAAAACCGGTTTTCAAGCACTTTTCTCGGAACTTTTCCTTTTCGAAAACCTTTGATATCTGCCTTCTTTTTCAACTCGGCATAGGCTTTATTCAACTCTTTGGAAATTGTTTCCTTAGGAATTTCAAAAGAAAGCACTTTTTTAATACTGCTCTGATCTTCGATTTTTACCTGCATGATTTTGTCCTGTTATTTCCTGTTAATTGGCGTTATTCTAAACGCACTTTCAAAAATAATAATTATACCCTAACTGATTTATTACACGGTACAAACACTTTACACAAAGTTTATTAAAATACCCCGTCTTCATGGTGGTGTCAAGGAAATTGCCCATCCCAGTAGATAGGGGCAAAGCCTGAGTCATGTAACTTTTTAATCCATTTTAAAATTATGGTATGGGGTTGACCGGCAAGATTAATCTTGATTTCTTTTATTCCAAGTGGTAAATATCTTTTTTATTTTTTTAAGTATCGGGGCGTAGCGCAGCCTGGTAGCGCGCCTGCTTTGGGAGCAGGATGTCGGAGGTTCGAATCCTCTCGCCCCGACCACTAACGACGGACCTTTCAACGTTTTAGTTGAGAGGTCTTTTTATTTGAGCTGATCCGTTCTAACATTTCATGGTTATTTAGCCTGTTTTTGTGGGAAAGCTTTCGGCAGAAATTATTGTGCATCTTGACAAAAACCGAAGGCCTACTCTAATGTACCCTTAGGACCTCACAGCAAGCAGAACAAAACCACATCTGCCTGCCCGTATCTGTTGACTACTACAACTTGGTAAAAAAATGCCTGCTAAATTCAGGATTAATCTTGAGGCAGTGGAATACTATCTTAGGACGGTCCAGAAAAATTTCGAACATATTAACGACCGCCTTGATATGCGCCGGGAAGCCATGCGAGATGAAATTGTCGAAAATATGCTTGCCGGTTACCGTTATATCAACAACCTGCTTGACCAGGATTTAAGTCTGGTGGAACAAACCGGGCTGCACCATTTTCTTGAACTTAATCATATTGTTTTGTGTGGAGAAGACTTAAAAAAAAGGAAAGATTTCCAACAGCATGTCCTGGCCACAGCCGACCGGTTTTACAGCCAGAAAGAATTCTGCATCAAGGACCTGCGTTTCTGGGCAAAGAATCATCAGCATATCTCCTCCTGGAAACGCGCTGCCGGCATGTATATCCTCCATGTCAGCCAACCCCAACTCTTTTTTGAAGGCAACCACCGAACCGGTGCACTTTTAATGAGCAATATTCTTGTCCGTGGCGGCAAGCCTCCTTTTGTTCTGACTGTGGACAACGCCAAAGCATATTTTGACCCTTCAAGTCTTGCCAAATCCACAAAAAAAGACCTGGTGGGGAAATTATATAAGCTCCCTAAAATAAAAAAAAAATTCGCAAAATTCCTTGAAGCCCAGGCCAATCCGGAATTACTGATCCAGGCATCCTGACACCTGCAGGCAAATTTTTGAAAGTCCAGCCCAAAGCAGCTTTGCCCCTCGATGCTTTTCTGACTTACATGCTCCTCATTAAATCGTAACAAAATCATAACATTTCAATAGTAGTAATACTGCTTGTGTCGATTCTTAAGCAAAAATTTAGTTTGAAACGTTAATAACAGGAGAACCAAATGAAACTTAAATCTTTATTTAATGTTGCTTTATCCGCTGCTGTTGCAGCATCCTTCATGGTTGTAGGTTTCGCAACTGCAGGTACAACCAAAATAACCGGTGCCGGCGCCAGCTTTCCTGCACCCATTTACAGCGAATGGTTCAAAGACCTTGCCAAACAAAACAATGGCGAAATCAAAGTGGACTACCAGTCCATCGGTTCAGGTTCGGGCATTAAAAACTTCATTGGTCACACCGTTGATTTCGGCGCCAGTGATGCAGCTATGAAGCAAAGCGAAATTGATCAGGTACCCGAAGGCGTTCAGCTGCTGCCCATGACCGCAGGTGAGATTGTGCTTGCCTACAACCTGCCCGGCATTGAGGGTCTTAAACTGCCCCGGGACGTATATCCCGAAATCTTTTTGGGCAACATCACCAAATGGAATGACGCTAAGATCGTTGCTGCCAACCCCGGCGTAGAACTGCCTGACACACCCATCACCGTTGTCGTTCGTTCTGACAAATCCGGTACAACCTTTGGTTTCACTGGACATTTAAGCGCCATCTCTTCTGATTTCCAATCTGCTGTAGGCCAGGGCAAAATGGTTCAGTGGCCCGCAAAAAACATGGTAAAAGGTAAAAAGAATGATGGTGTATCTTCCGCCGTTCGCCAGACCCCTGGTGCCATTGGTTACACCGAATACGGTTTTGCCAAACTGAGCAGACTGCCCATGGCATGCCTGGAAAACAAAGCCGGCAAATTTGTATGCCCCGGACCTGAAGGTGGCGCTGCTGCACTTGCCAACGCAGTTTTGCCCGAAAACATGATCGTATTCATCAACGATCCTGCAGGCGATGCATCCTATCCCATTGCAACCTTTACCTGGATGCTCTTCTACAAAAAGAACAAAAGCGCAGAATTGGCCACAGCACTTCGCAAAATGGTTGAATACTGCCTGGATGAAGGTCAGAAAATTGCTGACAAAGCCGGTTATATTCCCCTTCCTGAAAGTGTTGTAGAAAAAGTTAGAGCCGCTTCTAATAACATTCAGTAAATCAAACCTCTTTCTTGATCAAGGGCACTCTCGTTTAAAATGGGAGTGCCCTTGTTTCTTATCCGGAGACGTAAGAAATGGCCGACAATAAATTTTTGGGTAATGCCGGTGGCAGAACATTATCCAAACCGCCCACCCCAGGCGACATTTTTTTTGACAAATCATTCAGGTTCCTGACCCGGGCTTTTACCTGGGCCACTGTTTTCCTTCTGACGTTCATCGTCTATAAAATCGGCGGGGAAGCGTTGCCCGCGTTTTCTGACCTGGGCATCAAATTTTTGTTCACCTCTACCTGGAACTCAAGCCAAGATGTCTACGGTATTCTTCCCCAGATTTGGGGAACACTTTACAGCTCATTTCTCGCACTTCTTCTGGGTGGGTTTTTCGGAATCACCATTGCCATATTCATCACCCAGGATTTTCTTCCATATAGAGTTGAGTTTGTATTAAAAAATATTATTGAACTGCTTGCCGCCATCCCAAGCGTTGTGTACGGGCTTTGGGGCATTTATGTTCTGATTCCCCTGATCCGCCCGGTTGCCAACTTTCTGCACGAGTACCTGGGGTGGATTCCTTTTTTTTCCACCCGGCTTTCGGGCTTAGGCCTGCTGCCGGCAGTACTGGTTCTGTCCATTATGATTCTGCCCACGGTTGCAGCCGTCTCCCAGGATGCCTTCAAAGCTATACCTCATAAAACCAAGGAAGCGGCCTTCGGCATGGGAACCACCCGCTGGGAAGCCATTTTGCGCGTTATGTTGCCCACTGCATCCGGTGGTATTTTCGGGGCCCTTGTTCTGGGATTTGGCCGGGCTCTTGGTGAAACCATGGCCCTTGCCATGCTCGTGGGCAGTATGTCCACACTGACCCTGTCCTTTTTTTCTCCGGCAGACACCATTTCAGCTCTTCTGGCCAACACCTTTCCCGAAGCAAATGTCGGGCTTGAGACCGGCGCACTGATGTCTGCGGCCTGTGTGCTCTTGCTGATTACCCTGATCGTTAATGTTGCAGGTGCTGTCATTGTTGCCAAAGCAACACCGGGAGGAGATAAAAGATGAACCGGACCAACCCCCAACGCCTCCAGCTGGAACGCCAGCCCATGGAGCCAAGAGCGCTTAAATCAATCGTTTTAAGCGCCATCACCATTGTCTGTGCGGTCACCGCTTGCATCCCTTTATTTTCCGTGCTTCTCATGCTGGTGTATCGTGGCGGCAAGCGATTGACCTTGGAACTGTTTTACACCCTGCCGCCGGGTGCATTTGACGCCCCGGGTGTCGGCGGTTTCGGCAATGCCATCGCGGGTACCGCTTTTATGGTGGGAATTGCCGGTTTGATCAGCATCCCTTTTGGCATTCTGGCTGCCGTTTATCTGGCAGAACTTGATCCCCACAGTAAAATCTCCGAAATTGCCAGATTCTGTGCAAAAACCATGACCGGTCTGCCGTCTATTATTGCCGGTGTTTTTGCCTACGCGATTGTTGTGCTTACCATGGGCCACTACTCTTCATGGGCCGGGGGCATTGCCCTTTCCCTGTTGATGATCCCCACTGTCATGCTCACGGCTGAAGAAGCCATTAAAATGGTGCCCAACCCCATGCGCGAAGCGGCCTACGGTATGGGATGCACCCCTTCCCAAAGCCTTATCAAGGTCATTTTGCCCGTTGGCATGCCCGGCATCATCACAGGCGTCGTCCTTGCTGTAGCCCGGGCCGCCGGGGAAACGGCACCGCTACTGTTCACCGCACTTTTCAGTGAAAGCTGGCTTTCCCCCAACGACCCCACGGCCTCTTTGGCTGTACTGATCTACAACTGGTCATCCAGCCCCTATCCAAATCTCATTGAATTGGCCTGGGCCGCATCGCTGATTCTTGTTGTACTGGTCTTTATTCTCAATATTGTCAGCCGCAGCATCGGTGGTAAAACCAAATTGTAATTTTACGTGTACGAATAAGGGAGTATAAACGCTCATGGAAGCATTAAAAGAAGTTGATGCAAACGCAGCCTATGAAACCGATCTGCCTGCGGATGTTGCATTGGATTGTAACGCAGAACAGATTTATTATGGAGATTTCCTTGCTGTCCGGGACAGTCACGTCCCCATAAAGAGGAACCAGATCACCGGATTTATCGGGCCTTCCGGCTGCGGTAAAAGTACGGTGCTTAAAAGTATCAATCGCATGAATGACCTGATCCGGGGATTCCGGTTTGTGGGGGATGTCCATTTCCACGGAATCAATATCTATGACAGCAATATCGACCCTGTGTCGGTTCGCCGCAACATCGGCATGGTGTTCCAGCAACCCAATCCGTTTTCAATGTCCATCTTTGACAACGTGGCCTTTGGCCTGCGCTTGAACCGTTATAAAGGGAATATGCACGAAAAGGTTGAAAAGGCCCTCAGAGGCGCGGCACTGTGGAAAGAGGTAAAGGACAAACTTAAAAACAACGGCCTGTCACTTTCCGGCGGCCAGCAGCAGCGTCTGTGCATTGCAAGGGCCATCGCCACGGAACCCCGTGTTCTTCTCATGGATGAACCCTGCTCCGCACTGGACCCCATTGCCACCCGCCAGATCGAAGAGCTAATGGTGGAATTGAAAAACCAGTTCACCGTTGCCATCGTAACCCACAACATGCAGCAGGCAGTCCGTGTGGCTGAGCAGACGGCCTTTTTTTCCGTGGACATCTCCAGGGGCGGCCGTACCGGCTACCTTGTTGAAATGGGTCTTACCAAAGAAGTATTTGAGAATCCCCAGCAAGACTTGACCAAAGAATACCTGCACGGTGAGTTTTCATGATCCCACGCCTTTGGCTATAGTACAATCAAACGTAACAAAACCCCTGGAAAATATTTTCCCAGGGGTTTTGTTATTTTAGCCCTTCCTGGAGTAAATTTTAGTGTGTTTGATTACCCGAGACTATGGTTCGAATCTTCAGGGAAATAAAAAAAACAAATTTGTAAATTATTTTCAACAGTTTGCGGTTGGAAAATCCGTAACAATTTTTTATAAGTATGTAAATCATGAACAGACAATCTTAAAACAGGGATAACGGCCTTCTCTTATGCTGGATAAACAGAACCAATAGAATTAAACTTTTGAAAGAAGCGGAGCATGATAAAAACAATAAGTTTTATAAGCATTGTTGGTGTAATCCTGTTATCTGCAGGTGTGACTTTGGCGGGTCCAGATATGAATCCCGGCAAATGGGAAATCACCACAAAGATAGAAATGCCTGGGATGCCCGGACAATCCATGACCCACACCCAGTGCATTACTAATGATGACCTGGTCCCCGTGAATGGTGATGAAAACAATAACTGTACGGTGAAAAATATGAGAACCAGCGGTGACACGGTGTCATGGGAAATTACGTGCGGCGGCCAGGGTGGACAGATGGACGGCACAGGAGAGATTACCTATAACGGAGATACCATGAAAGGTAAGATGGAAATGACAATGAAGGGTATGAACATGAAGATAAAAAATATTTTTTCCGGAAAACGAATCGGTCCATGTGATGGCCCGTTATAGGGGGCGAGGGCTTACAATTGTTTAAAGATTGATAGGTGTTTATTGAAGCCGGCGCGCGGATTCGAACCGCGGGCTTTCTCATTATGGCGTTCCCTTTAATTGATTTTCAACACTTAAAGGGAATATAGCGGGTTCAACTCCCGCCGCCTAAATTTAATAATGTAATCCTACCTCGATAGAATAGAGAAGGGGCACAAGATGTTGTGCCCGGCATCGCTCCCTGAAAAGCGAGCTTTTATAGACATAAGTGTTGCTTTTCCAGGATTTATTCAGAGGCTGGATTTTGATATAAAAAAACTTTTTAACAAAACATCTGCGGCTTGTCCGCAGAACTCGGGAGGGCTAACGCAGACGCGACGTCTTTCATTCTGTCTATTTAATGGGAATATTCGGTATGCATACAGCAATATTTTTATATTTTTTTTGTTTCTCATCTAAAATGATTTGAGCTCTGCTCGAAAAGGAAATTAAATTACCATCGAACTTTTCATCTTCATCTTTTGATTTCATTTCAAAACGAAGAAGAACGGTATGTAGTGTATTAGGAGAAAGGGTTGTAAAGGAGGACCTTCTATATTTAATACATTTAGCTGGGTCCATATTCCAATCTCTGTTATTCATATGACAGCCTTGAATGCCTGTCACGTTATTCAAATACATTATATTCCCTTTGTTATCCACTATTGAAGGTATAGGTGTGACGAAGATGACAGGGAGAGATGCTTTTGTCTCGTTGGTTACTCCTAAAACAAGATTTACTGACTTTAAATTTTGTGAACGTGAAATATTTTGTATAAAAAATCTGAGTCCCTCAGCACAGAAGGCCCCTTTTTTATTTGTGTTAGCATAGGGGGTATCCATTCTATATTTATTTACTGGGTTAGCTTCAGGATCTGCACCTAGCGCTGTAGTAGTCCCCCCGCACAAGGGGCCGCTTTCCATCTCCTGTTCAAGTAAGTTTTCTATAGCCTGAGTTTTAGGTATCGAGATCGCAGCGGCAGAAATGGTGCGAGCAGTATTGGTTTCTACTAACCGAGCATTGATCCGGATACGATCGCCGATGACCGTTATGGTCCCTATAGTCAGAGCCTGTACCCCGCTGATATCACCCAATTGTTTGGTTGTCTTGGGATTAAGGAGTCCTCCGGCCCCTAACTTGATTTCAGAAATCAGCGCTTCCAACTGCGAACGTTCAATAATTTTAAGCGATGAGTTTGGGACATTAAACAGGTGGAGGATTAGTTCATCGACAATATAGGTACTTAAAACACTGCAATTTCGATCTGAATGAGGGAAAGGTAATACAGCAATCGTAGTTTTGTCAGCAGCTAACGATTTATTAACTATTTCTGTGGCCAAGGCTTCAAGACCAGCTTCTACGCTGCCAGCCACTTCATTTGCTGAAAGCAAACCTATATTCGCTGCTAAGGAAATGCTTAGTAACGTGAATACAGTTACGATTATTTTCATTCAATCCTCCGTCAAGCTTTATTAATATTTTTCTTTTATGTTTTTCGACTAACCTGAACTAATACTCTTTTACTATCATAGTCAATCTTCAATATTTGAATATTAAAGACACCAACTGATGATTTGAATTCTTTTGTGTAGGAGTCTAATACTGCATGAGAAGATGATTTTTTACCTAGTGGAGAAATGATAAGCGTTACAAAGTTCTCTTTGCCAATATTTTTAAAAGCAACAGACAAATTTGTCTGTGCATTTTTTATAAATTGAGGATCATATTCATGTAGCGTATACTCTAAATTTTCATATGTTTTTTTAGGTGTCTCAACGATTTGTTCTTTAGGATTAATTGGTAAGATAATTAAAATAAGAGGGATCACTGTAGCAATAGCAATGATTACTGTAGCAATAGCCTCAATTTTAGTATAAAAACCTGTTTGTTGCATCTTAATCATTTGACATAGATAGAGTTTGTATCAAAACAAGACCCCGAAACGCAACATGGGCCACCCAATTAATGATAAAATCATTAACATCATCTGAAAAAGGCTGCAAACTTTTTTTCAATTTACCACATAGTTGAGCAAGCACTAATAGACGATACAAATACATGGGATTTTTTCCAAAACAATGACTCAGAGCCCAAAATGGAACGGCGAACTTACGCAAAAACAATGGATTTTCAACATCTTTTACAAATCCAGTCATATAGGGCATGGCAAAAGACGCCTTATTGTGTAACTGATACCAGCAATGACTATTCTTCTGATTTTCAATTTTAGTTTTTTTGAGACTCTGATCTCCTTCATTGTATATCCGCAGGCGATTTCAGGCGGAAAAATATTAGGATGCTCCTTGATTACCATGTCTAATATTATCCAAAATTGGATGGCATGTTGAATGATGGTGTAATATTGTGCTTGACAAACGTGCATACAAATAGTTCGATTCAGTCGGGGAGCGGTGTTAGAGGCAGGAGTCATCATTTTCCTTAGTTGTTATAGTTGCTGTTTGCACTTCAACCATAACTCAGGAAATGAATTTTTTCAGTCTATTTCATCGCTCTCCGACCCAGTCCCCCAAATCCGTTATAATCAGTAATTTTTGTTTATGAGGAGTTTCACTATTTGAGGGGCAAAAACCATAAATTCAGAGGGAAAGCGAAACTATTACCTCAAAATGATTGAGTCGTGATTCTGTGTGAGACTGAATGAAATTCTCTCACAAATTCACGCCATCAATCATTTTGTAATGTACCGGTATCAAAGCTCAGATTCCCAATTTGAATTCAGATACCATATCTTGTGGTTCGGCCCAAGTCTCCAGAATAAATTTTATATATTATTTTGTTGAATTAGGTCTCGTGCCCCCGGAATTATGCAGTTGGTTAACGGAATATCCGTGGGGATTTCCCCCTATTTGTTTAATTTCACCCAAAGATATCATTGAACGGGTAAAAATCCCCAATAATGCGGGCCTAATTCCACGGGACTTTGCCTTGTCATTCCCCGAAACTTGAACCTGTAATCCATATCAGGAATTATAAAAAAAGTCGACGGTTTGACTCATAGGTCATTTGGGCACCTGAAATTGGATCACGGAATTTAAGTTTTCTGGCAAGAAGCTGGAGCGGTGCCGAAAATTCTTTTTTTCTCTCTGGCAGGAGTTCCGGATAATACCTGTCATTGAGTATGGGGAACCCCAATCCACTGAGATGCAGGCGTAGCTGATGTTTTTTGCCGGTGATGGGTTGTAATTGAAAAAATGCCTTGTTATCTTTATGTTTTACCAGGGTTATCTTTGAAATGGCATTGGGTTGACCCGGAGTTGACTTCATTCTGAACCACGGCTCTCCCTTGACCAGTCTGTTTTCCACGGTCCATGAATTTTTAGTCGGCTTCCGGGGGAAAGCGGTCACCGCTTGGTAAGTTTTTTCAATTTTCCCTTTCATGAACAGCTCCTGATACCGTCCCCTGGTTTCCGGGTTCATGGAAAACAGAACCAGACCTGCGGTTTCTCTGTCGATTCTGTTGATGGGTGAAAGAGTGGAGTTTCCTGTCGTCTTCTTTAAACGATGCAGTAGACACTCATTTACATAGGTCCCGGTCGGGGTCACCGGAAGAAAATGGGGCTTACAGGCCACAAGGATTTCTTTGTTGTAAAAAAGGATGGTTTCGGTAAAGGGAATGGCAACTTCTTCAACCACCTCTCTGAAATAATGGAGTCTTTTCAAGGGGGCGTAAGGCGTGTCCAGGAATACGATCTCTCCGTCCTCGGTGAGGACCTTTCCGGAATTGATCCTGGCCTTCCAGATGTCCCTGGGAATGTTGGGGAATCTTTTGGCGAAAAAGTCCAGGATCAATGGGTAAGGCTTTTCCTTCTGGGGCATGAGGACGGTGGAGGGATAATCAGATATTATCATTTTTGAACAATTCCTTAATCTTGGCCTGGTTCAAATCAGGGGTATTTTGAGAAGCCCCTCGAAACTGCCTATTTTTATCTAAAGTGACAGCAACTGAAAACACATTAAGACTCTATGTGAAAGCAATGCGAGCGCTGTAACATTCAATGTCCTAATTTATTGAGGGCCATGGATATTATCCGAAGCCGGGCACCATCGGTAAAGTGTGGGTATTGAAACTCCCAGGTTGTTTGCGACCTCCTTTGGTGGCATGCCTTGGGCCAAAATATTTTTGGCTGCTTCAACTTTATTTGGAGTCATAAGGCGTTTCCTTCCACCAACACGCCCGCGCTTCTTAGCGGCAGCCAAACCAGCTTTTGTTCTTTCAATTAATAGCTCAACTTTCGGTGATTAAAAATGATAGTGAATAAAAACACAACAAACTGATTTTATTATTTAAATTGACGAATTTCACTTTATATGATACGCTTTGTTTACCACTAAACAAACATTTCATACAAAGGAAATTCGCCAAAATGAATACTACCCTTACCAACGTAGAAAATCAAATGACAAATTCAGAACAAATCGGCGTACTCAATGATTATTTTACAAAATTCAAAATTGGTAAGTTATTGAATCAATCAGGAATCGTTAAAACCAAAGGAGCCTCACCGCTTGCCATTTTCACAGCCCTATTTAACTTGGCATTTCACAACAAGAATTTATACCAGGGCATTGTGAAAAATAAAAAAGTTGATGTCGATAAGGACGCCGCTTACAATTTTTTGAACTCTCCAACATATAACTGGCGGCGGTTTACCCTTCAGCTCTGCCGCCGAATTTATTTTATCATCAGAAAGCTCCTTGATGATTCTTCTGAAGAAGTTCTTATCTTCGACGATTCTACCTATAGCAGAAACCGTTCTAAAAAAGTCGAGCTTTTATCCCGGGTGTTTGATCATACAGATATGAAGTACATCAAAGGATTCCGGATGCTGACTCTTGGCTGGTCTGACGGTAACAGTTTTCTTGGACTTGATTTTGCCCTTTTATCATCTGTAGACAAAAAGAATCGATACAATGAAATAAATCCTGATATTGATAAAAGGACCTGCGGATATCATCGCCGCCAGGAAGCGGTTACAAAAACCACAGCCCATCTCGTACCGATGGTAAAAAGAGCCCTTGATATGGGTGTCCGGGCTAAGTATATTTTAATGGACAGTTGGTTTTCGATGCCGTCAGCAATCGCAAATTTGCGGGAATACATACACGTCATATGCATGCTGAAAGATCATCCAAAATGGCTTTATGAATATCAAGGCAAAAAGCTTAGGCTGTCCGAACTCTATGGAAAATTGAAGAAAAAACGAGGAAGAGCAAAAGTCAAAGCCCAAGCTATTGTTACTCTTTCCAACGGCAAGCAGGCAAAAATCATTTTTGTTCCCTGTGATAAAAAACGTGGCTGGCTTGCACTCCTGTCGACAGATTTGGCCCTTCCTAATGAAGAAATCATTCGTCTGTACGGCAAACGTTGGGATATAGAGGTCTTTTTCAAAATGTGCAAACAGCACTTAAAATTGGTGAAGGAAATACAAATTCGAAATTACGATGGCCTTGTGGGCCATACATCTCTGGTTATTGCCAGGTATAATATTCTCAGCCTTTATCAGCGGCAATGTATGGATCAGAGATCATTCGGGGAGCTCTTCAGGGCCTGTAACGATGAGATGACCAATTTGTCTTTTATGGTTTCTTTGGAGCGGATCATGCGTTTAGCTTTGGTAAATATTCGGCAATTATTTAATTTTACCGAGCGTATGGTTCAAGTGATGCTTGATCAGGTAATGGGCCAAGCTCTCAAGTATTTCGGTTTTTCAAGTAGGCCTGAGGAATTATTGGGGGTGTAAATTTACTCCTCCGAAAGTTGAGTTAATAGCTCACGCTCCATTTGAGAAAGTGATGCCATTACATGAAGAAAGAACCTGCCGGCGGGTGTCGTGGTGTCAATATCATCCGTGATAGGGGTAACCCCAATGAGAAGACTATGCTAAGAACTGGTAGAAGAAGTCAATGCCTTTGTTAAAAGGCCTCTCGGAGACAAATAATAGACACATGTGTCGCCCTACCATTCCTAAATCTGCGGCTTATTCTCAGTATTTTGTCTTTTTGTTCCAATTGTTTTTGGATACTGAAAAGTCAAAAATAGACCTAAGGTCAGTATGATTTTAGGCGTGATGTGGATTTATTTCAACGACTTGGCGTGGCCCGACCCCATTTGGGTGTTCCATTTTGTTCCATTTGGGTGTTAAGAATAGCATAGCTTTTAAAGTCATGCAATTGGAGCGGATTTTACGCGCCTTTTCTATCAAAAGACAGAGAAATAAAGAAAAAAGCGTTTTCGGAAGATCGTCGAAAACGCTTCATAATCTTGGTTTTTACTGGAGCCGGCGTGCGGAGTCGAACCGCAGACTTTCTCATTACGAGTGAGATACTCTACCAACTGAGTTACGCCGGCACCGTTAAGAGCAATTTATATCAGGGCGCCCCTGGAAATTCAAGCGCTTTAATACCACAATAAATAGAATTTACCCGATATTTTTTCTTCAGGCACCCGAAATTATCAGGGATTGATGCGTCTTTCAAGGATATCTTTCAGCAAAGAGGCCACCAGCTGATCAAAGGATGACGAATGTTTTTGACCGGATGTTGCACTTTTTTTTCGGCAGGCTTTAAAGAACTCCATGCAGACCCGGTGCTGTTTTGTCGTCAAAAGCGTGGATATCCCCGCCTTTTCTCCTTTGGAAGTAAGCTGGGAATCGATTTCAGGGACATCACGCCGGCCATGGGCCCGTCGACTCATATGGGTGTAATAGAGCAACGCCCGGTCCAGAAGAATATACAAAAACTGAATATTTTCATTGGGGCCCACCTGGACCCGATCGCCGCCCAGGCCCGAAGCGGCACTGGCAAGACGCCGGATGCCCATAAAGGCCGAGCCTGCCCCCACGGCAGAGCCGATGGCCGTAAAAATCCCAAAGGTCAGCCCGGCTGCCGCCGTATCCAGCACCGCTCCAAGGGTCCCCCCCAGCACAGCACCGGCGGTGGCAGCCTGGGTCCGGGTTAGACCCAGCATTTCCCAGGTCTGGTCTGAAAACAGATCATGCCTGAGAATGGAACAGGCCGGCAATGGATAATCATAGAGATGATGGCGGAACAATGAACGGATATGCCCAAACATTTTTTGTTCAATATCCCGAATTTTTTTTTGGTATTCCCGGGTAAGGTCTTCCTTGAGTGTCACGGGATCCATGTCGGTTTTCAGCTTGCGGGATAAAAAAAAGGTCAAACTCTGTTCCATGCCGTGGACAATATAGGCACAGGCCATGCGGTTGCGTTTTTCCCACTCCATGTTAAACGCCTGAATCACGCCTTCCATCAACGGTTCAATATCCTGATCAATGGCTTTAAGGCTTTCCAGAAGCCGAATGCGCTCATAAAAATCGGCCTGGTTGGAATTAAACACCCGGACCACGTTAAAAAATTTTCGGAACTCTTCCTTCCATACCGCCGTATTATCCCGGGTATCGGATTTTGAATTGATAATCGCCATCCTGGGTCGACCCGTGAGCCGCAGGATCTCCATTTCAGCCAGGTCATCTTCCCTTATGGGCCGGGATCCGTCCACCACATAAATAATGCCGGCGCCATTGGCCACTGGTGTCAACAGTTCGCACTCGTCGGCAAAAAACGGATCTTTTTCATGTTCGGCAATAAATTGAACCACCATGTCCGGTCCGGGATTCTTTCTGAACCAGGACAGGGTCTGCTGGGGCACCTGGAACCCCGGGGTATCCACAAACCGGATGATCTCCTTGTCATCCATGGTTACGGAATAGGATTTGGAAACCCTTGTTTCACCCGGCACCGGGCTGACCTGGATACGATCATCCTCGGCCAGGGTGGACACCACCGAGGATTTTCCCTCGTTGGGGTGCCCTAAAACGGCAAATTCGGGCAAAATCATCATGGCGACACCCACCTTTCAATGGTCATCAGAGGATCGTTGAGCTGGTTTACGGCACTCTTCCACACCTGAAAATTCACATCAGAAGGCGCCACATCTTTTTCTTCCTGGTCCATTGTCTGGATCATAACAATCCACAGAGGGAAATCAGGAAAACATTCACGGATTTGAACAAAATAATAGAGCAGACCACGGATGGGCGGCTGCCAGACCTCCTGGAGCACGATCAAAGGGCCCTGGCCCAAATTCTTGACCTGGGCTGCGATCTGGTCCTGATCTTCATCAAAATCAAAATGTATGCCAACGGTATCGGTAACATGGATACCAAACTGCTGTTCCAGACCGGTTCGGATCTGCTCCATATCATTTTCCTGAAACCCCCTGGCCGATCCAAGTACAAGTGCACCAGGCGTATTCTTTTTTACACGGGTTTCATCCGATAGAATCGGAGGCCGGAATTCCGGCCCAGGTTTTAATTCTGATTCTAGTCCTGGTGCAGGCTTCGGCTCCGGCTCTGGTTCAGGTTTTAGCTTTGGTTCAGATGTATTTAAAATCGCAGCGGGTTGGGGCATAACAACCGATCTTTCTTCTTTTGCCTTCACAGGTGCGGGTTCCGGCCTGGGTAACGGCGCTCTGAATTCCGCCCGGGAGCCCCCGGTCTCTTTGATGTCCATACCCATGAGGGGGGTCCGCATCCGCATAAGCAGACGCTGGTATCCGGGCCGGGACAGGTCAAACCGGGCAAGGGCCAAGGTCCTGGCCGCCCGGGCCAAACCCACTAAAATAATTCGGGGAATAAGGGCATATACCAGCAGTCCCATACACAAAAACGGCCACCAGGCCGCCAAATGTTCGCTGGCCAGTCCGACAATACCTTCTTTGAGCACAATCCGACTGCCTTCTATCTGCTCAAGAGTCGGCACAAAAATATCAGGCATGACCCATGACCAGGGCAATGCCATCCAGGTTACCAGGCGGTGCACACTCTCCCCTGAAGTTAAAAGCGTGGACTGCCAGCCAAAGGCCATATCCGTAACCATAATCCTGAAAAACGTACCACCAAGGGCCCCGGTTGAAAATCCCAACGCACCCAGGGAGAGTACAATGAACACCGGCCAGAATAAAATACTCCGAAAGGGCCGGGTGTCCAGATGCAGCAGATCACCGGCATCTTTTGATAATTGAGGAAAATGCTTTTGAACAGGTGCGGCCCATTTCTGCAGCCGCCCCATAAATTTATCAATGAACAGACGCATGGATAATCGGTGCAGCGCACCGGCCCAGCCCGACCCGGCAGGGCCTGACCGGAACTGATGGAATCCCACCAATGCCGCAGCCAAACAAAGCAAGGCTGGCAAGAAGATAAACACAGCGATAAACAGGGTCACATTCACAGGCCGGCTGCCATGATAAGCCAGAAACGAATATGCGCCCAAACCTCCGGCAGCCAACCCACAGGCAAACGCCCATTTGGTAATCCAGGCGTAAAAAGACGCAAATAATTCACCAGGAAGCTTTGCACCGGGGCCGCCCTTGCCGGTCTCTTGGGAAAACAATAGGCGCCGATGTTCCAGCCATCCGGCAATCAGCCCGGCATCATCCAGACGATCACCGTCTTTAATCTGGCGGAAGATCTCCCTGTCCCGGGATGCAAATCCCCTCGTATCAACCATTTCCGGCTTCTCATCCAGACCCCGGAAAAAATCGAGATCAATAATATCTTTAAGCGGTAAAATCATAGTCGTTTTTACCAAATTGCCATAGTTTTCACAATATATGAAAAAGATGACAAAGAAGTTAAAAAAAACCGGCACAACAATTCATGATAGTGGTCGATGATCAATACGATTCTTCCCAGATCCTGGACATCCCATCGAAGAACATATAGGCGTCGAATATCATGCGCCTGTGCCAGGCATTTGTAGTCTTCCTGACAACATCTTACATTGAAAAATTTATTTTCCTACCGCTTTTGTGTATAGTGCTTTATTCATCAATGATATGAGAATAGGGCGGAAGGAGGATATGCAATATAGCACACTTAAATTCATCAAAAGAAACAGTAACTTAGACGCTCCAACTATCACCTTAGCATGAAAACCTACACCAAAATTCTGCTTCCGACTCTCCCGCTGATTTGTTTCTTTTTGGCGGCAACCATTGCAATCACTTACCATTTTTCGAGAACAGCCCTTCTTGACCTCGGGGATGCCTGGCTTTCCGCTCGGTTGAATATGGCCATGGAAATTACCCGGGAGCAAAAAAAAATTCTTCATGACCAAGGCCTGGGAAGCATCCCGGCAAGCATTGATAAGGCAAAACAAGACGCAATAGCCCGTATCCGGAACATCACCATCGGAAATAAAGGGTTTGTTTTTATAATAGATCGCAACGGTGCGATCATCTTTCATCCCAATAAATACCTTAATGATACGGACCTGGGTCGAGAAAAATGGTTTTCTTCTTTGACACATCACGGGGGTAAAAAAATTATAGACCTTTCCGGGGAGCGTCTCCTTGTGCGATTTGGGTATTTCGCGCCCTGGGAGTGGTATGTCCTGGCGGCGGACCCCACAGCTGAGGTGTACGGTAGCATCAACCGGATGCAGCCCTATCTGTATGGATTATTTATTTTAATCGCCATTATCATCTCCCTGGTTTTGATGTTTTTTACCGCGCGCCTGGCCCGTCCGCTCAAGGAGCTTCTTTTAGGAACCCAGGCTTTTGGAAAAGGCAATCTCGACACCCGAATTAATATTCAGTCCGACGATGAATTCGGTCTTCTGGCAAAAGAGTTTAACCGGATGGCATTCAGACTCCAGGACAGTCTATACGCATTAAAACAGAATGAAGAGCATTTTAGAGCATTAATTGAAAATGCCAACGATATGATCTGGATTCTTGACCAGGAAGGGGTCTTTCGTTATGTCAGCCCGTCTACATTCCGGATTCTTGGATATCAGCCCAAAGCACTTATCGGCCGTTGTGCTCAGGATTTTATACATCCCCAGGAAAAAGAGGAACTAACCGAAAGATTTACCCTCAGGGTGGCCTCTTTGATCCAGACACATCCGACAGCCATTCGATTTAGACACGAAGCTAATTACTGGTGTATTCTTGAATGCATTTCCAAAAACCTCATGGATCACCCCACCATCAAGGGGATGGTTATTAACCTAAGGGATATCACCAAACGAAAACAGGCGGAACAGGCCCTGAAGCTGTATCACCAGGAGCTGGAAAACCGGGTAGAGGAACGCACCAGAGATCTTCAGACAGCTAACAACGCCTTGAATAACGAAATCCAAATCCGCAGACAAAAAGAAAAAGAACTGGAACGTGCAAGCCGGGTAAAAAGTGAATTTCTGGCCAATGTGAGTCATGAAATCCGAACACCTTTAAACGCAATTCTTGGTTTCAGCGAACTTTTGGAAACAATGATCAGTGAAAAGCAGCAGGCCAGTTACCTTTCAGCCATCAATACCGCCGGAAAAAACCTTTCCGGCCTGATCAACAACATACTTAACCTGTCCAAAATGGAGGCCGGTAAACTGGAAATTAATCGAAAACCTGTCCTTTTAAAGTCTTTGTTCGATGAAATATACCGGCTGTTCAAAATAAAATTGAAAACAAAAAACCTGGAATTTTTCATTAAGTTGCCTGAAAATGACATGGGCGCTCTGGACCTGGATGAAATGCGTTTGCGCCAGGTCATTATTAATTTGGTGGGAAATGCCCTGAAATTCACTGAATGCGGCACTATTTCCCTTAAAGCACAAATTCGTACCAGCCCCCAAAATGAGGGAAGGTCCGCGGATCTTATTATCCAGGTGGCAGACACAGGCATTGGTATTTGCGAAACCCAACAGGATAAAATATTTGAAGCGTTTGAACAGGCATCGGTCGGAACCAGCCGAAAATTCGGCGGCACCGGACTGGGGCTGGCCATCTGCAAACAGCTTATAGAACTTATGGACGGAAAACTTTCCGTATCAAGCAAACCGGATCAAGGCAGTATATTTACCATCTTCCTGCCGGGTGTTAAACGATATCACACGCACAGTCCCGCATCGGCGGAAGCAAAAAAATCAGCCTGGACCAGCATGCAGTTTGCCAAAGATCGGATTCTTATTGTGGATGACGATCGGGATATCCGGTTTATGCTCAGGGAAGTCCTGAAAAAAATCAATTTGGAAGTCATAGAAGCGGCAGACGGCATCCAGGCGATTGAGCATGCCAAAGCACAGAAACCAGCGCTGATATTCATCGATTTAAAAATGCCTGAAATCACCGGTGTGGAGACCGCAGCACGTTTGAAAGCAGACCGAGACGTTGCCCATATTCCCATATGTCTTATGACTGCAGGCATGACGCTATGGTCCAAAGAGGAACTTGAATCCCGGGGTTTTGCCTGCACCATTACCAAGCCTATCGCCATAGACAATCTGATGGCCGTTTTAACACGATTCATCAACCCGGCGCCTGATGCTTCGGAACGATCTGCCGTGTTAAGCCGGCTGGACACATTGGACAAAGACAGCCTGCCCGACGATTTTTTGGACAGATTGCGCAAGGATATTACCCCCCATATCCCACCAACCCGACAGGCTTTAAAAATATCCGAGATCCAACGATTTGCCGTAAGACTCACTGAAACCGGAAAAGTTTTTAAAATTGAAGCGTTTAAAACATTTGGAAATGAGCTTTTTCAGTTGTGTAAAACCTTTGACATTGAAAAGATCCAGGAGCACCTTGAATACTTTACCCAGACCATAAACCGACTCGTTTGAGGCGCAGGCACTCCTCAAACGAGTTGTTCAAACACGGATTTCCGTTCAAGCACTATTCACTACCTGGGGCGATAAGACTGCGAATCCATCCTAAAAATGTATTTCCTTCCAGGCAGTCCTTTTCAGCAGTTTCCAGAACCGCTGTCATCTTTTCCGTATCGCCGTACCGGTCTTTTCGGGTGATTATTTCCCGGGCGGGATCAAGTTTCCGGATGACCCTGGCCGGATTGCCTGCGGCCACAACATTGGCAGGAATGTCACAGGTGACAACGGCACCGGCTCCGATAATGGTATTTTTCCCGATGGTTACGCCTTTGCACACAATGGCGGAATCTCCGATCCACACATTTTCTTCAAGAACCACCTTTGACCGGGTTTCCGGCGGCAATGATCTGTCGTAAATACCGTGCCAGTCTGAATCGGTAATGTAGGCGTGGCTGGCCAGCATGCACGAATCAGCAATGTGAATGGAATTGGCTGCTGAAATTCGCACGCCCGGAGATATAAGTACATGGTCTCCGATACGGATACCGTCAATCTCTTTTTTTTCGGACCACACCGTTAACCGGGTTCTTTTGTCCGGGCACCCCAGCAGGGTTACATGACTGCCGATGGAGATGGGGCTGCCGAACAATTCAATATACCAGGGTTTAATTATGTAAGGGTGGGGACCCAGGGCGCTGAGCTGGTGAACAAGATAACGGCGGACATAAAAATCCTGTAGCCGATACCAGGCCTGTTTAATATAATATGGGCGTTTATCCCGAATCATTGTTTAAAATTTAAACGTACAGCCGTCCCATGCATCATGATCAAACAATCGCGCCCCGGGCGTCAGGCTGTACAGGGCATCGGCGGCCATCAAAACCACGGCATTGGTCCAGGATATTTTCTCCTCGGGCCAGACCACCATATCCGGATACGTATACCCGCACCAGAAGGTTTGATCCTCAAACACCCGGTTGTGAATCCAGGAAAAAACGATCCCGGCCTTTTGCCTGCGCCCCATGGCGTGAAGCGCAAGCACCAGCTCCGAGGTTTCGGCAATGGTAACCCAGGGCTGGTCGGACACACAGCGGCACCCCTGACCCTCAATAACATATTTATGCCAGTATCGGTCCATACGTGCCTTTGCCCGGCGTCCCTGCAATGCCCCGGACAGTATTGGGTAAAACCAGTACATGGAAAACCTGGACTTGGACACGTTATAGGTAACAATATTTTCTCGGATGGATCTGCCAAGGCGTTTAAGCCCATTCTCCCATTCCGGACGGTTCCGGCCCAGGATACCGGCAATGGCCAGGGCACATTTCAGGCTTATGAATATGGAAGAGGAACCGGACAAAAGAGACATGGGATCAATCTTTCCCCCGGGACTTTTTGCCCAGTAAATTTCGCCTGTGGTCGCTTGAAGGCCTAACGCAAAGTTAACGCCCTTTGACATGATTGACCAGAATTTTTCCAGATCAGCCTTATCCCCTTTTATTAAAAACTGATGAAACAGCCCCACGGCCAGATAACAGGCCATGTGGCTTTCGGTGGTCCGGTCCCCGGGAACCGAATCCATATAGGATGAATACCAGGAACCGTTTTCATTCTGGAGAGCGGCCAGCCAGTCCAAGGCAGCCATTGCCTGGTCATGAAATCCGCCGATATTCAGCCCCATGACAGATTCCACAAGATCCCAAGGGTCGGTTTTCCCTCCGGCATGCCAGGGGATGTCTCCATTCTTCCTTTGAAGACCGGCAATCATACGAGCAACTGAGCCGGGGTTCAGAGGCGAGTTTGGGTGCAGCTTTGCATTTATCGGGTGCATGGACTCTCTTAAAAATAATAATATCCTGTGTAAAAACAGGGCTAAATTATCAAACCCCTTTCTATTTTACAAGCTGATTCCTTATTTATTCATGAATGGTAATTCATAAAGAAATTTATTTTAATCCTTGGGGAGATAACTAAAAAATAGCTCATATATCTTTAATTTAACACTCTGAAATAAAGAGTTATTTTAGTAATTAATCCTAAAATATTTAAAAAATGTTTTTTCTTGACAATCCATTTCTATTTGTGCTTTTTTTATGTAAATACAACTGAATGTTCCTTCAGGATAACAGCCATGGGCTGACCTGGTTTATCAACACCCGGACTCACCCCACAACAAAACATAAAAGTAATTTAACAACTTGCTGAAATTTAGATATATTGGTTTTTATTCTTTATACCCCAACTTGAGGAGAAAATCATGGTAAGAAAGATCAGAAAAGCAGCAGTCATCGGATCCGGAATCATGGGAGGCGGAATTGCCGCCCTCCTTGCCGGCGCCGGTGTTGAGGTGCTGCTGCTGGACATTGTACCTTTTGATTTAACTGACGAAGAAAAAAAAGACCCTGGGGCGAGAAACCGCATTGTCCAGGCCGGCATGAAAGCGGCTCTGGCCACAAATCCCTCTTTATTTTACAGCAAAAAAGACGCCTCGCGCATCAGCACAGGCAATCTGGATGATGACATTGAAAAATTGTCGGAATGCGACTGGATTATCGAAGTGGTCGTGGAAAATTTAAAAATCAAAAGAGATCTGTTCGAAAAGGTTGCCAAAGTCAGAAAAGAAGGCACCATTGTTACCAGCAACACGTCCGGAATTCCCCTCAAGGATATGAGCAAGGGCTTTTCCCGGGAGTTCAAAGAACACTTTATGGGCACCCATTTCTTTAACCCGGTCCGCTACATGCATCTGCTGGAACTGATCCCCGGTGCTGAGACCAAACCCGACGTCATGGATTTCATTGCCCGGTTTGGTGAAAGGAATCTGGGCAAGGGTATTGTCTGGGCCAAGGACACCCCGAACTTTGTGGGCAATAGAATCGGTGTTCAGGGTATTGGCGCCTGCATCAAGTTCATGCGCGAAGACAACATGACCATTCCCGAAGTGGATGCGCTGCTTGGACCGGCCCTGGGCCGCCCTAAAACCGCCATCTTCAAAACCACGGATCTGGTTGGTATTGACACCATGCTCCATGTGGCCAAAAATTCCTATGACCTGTGCCCAGATGACGAGCAGCGCGAGACACTTGTTCTGCCGGAATTTATCTCCACAATGGTCGATAAAAAAATGCTGGGCAAAAAAACCCAGGGCGGATTCTACAAAACGGAACTGACCCCGGAGTGGAAAAAAATACGCAAGGTGCTCAATATTGACACCCTGGAATATGAAGACCTTGAAAGACCAACCTTCCCCTGCCTGGAACAGGCCAAGAAAAAAGTCACCCTGGAAGAGAAGTTGACCTGCGTGCTCAAAGGCGATGACAAAGGGGCCCAATTTGCCTGGAAATGCCAGGCCAACGCATTCCAGTATGCTGCCAGCCGGATCCCTGAAATCGCTGATACCATCGTCGAAATCGATAACGCCATGAAATGGGGCTACAACTTTGCAATGGGACCCTTTGAAACCTGGGATGCCTATGGTGTTGAAGAAGCCGTTGAAAGAATGAAAAACGACGGACTTGATGTACCGGCCAATGTGACGGACATGCTGGGCAAGGGCAAAAAATCTTTTTACAAACTTGAAAACGGAATCCGCTACTACTTTGATTTTTCATCAGGCCAATACAAGGCGGTGCCGGTTTCTAAAAACATGGTTTCCATTGCTGCCGCCAAAGGCAATAATAAAATAGTTTTTCAAAATGCGTCGGCATCACTGGTGGACATCGGAGACGACGTTTTCTGCATTGAATTTCACACCAAGATGAATGCCATCAATGGCGAAATTGTTGATTCCATAGGCAAATCCCTTGACTATGTTGAAGAAAACGGAGCCGGCCTTGTGATCGGCAACGAAGCAGGCGGGATGCCCGGCGCTTTTTCTGCCGGTGCAGATCTTTCCTTTGTATCCAAACTGTGCCACGAAAAAAAATACACTGAAATCGATGCATTCCTGGCAAAAGCCCAGGACGGCATCCAAAGCGTCAAATACGCACCTTTCCCTGTTGTTGCCGCACCTTACGGCATGGTCCTGGGGGGCGGCTGCGAAACCTGCCTGGGCGCTGACCGCATCGTTGCCCATACCGAGCTTTTCATGGGTCTGGTGGAAATTGGCGTGGGCCTTCTGCCCGCCGGTGGCGGTTGCATGAATCTGTGGAAAAAATATGTGGATGCCCTGCCGGGCAAAACCGTAAAAGAGGTGGATCTGGCCAAATTATTCGTCCCGGCATTCATGAAAATTGCCATGGCCGCCGTATCCATGTCAGCAGCCCAGGCCCGGGATAACGGATTCCTCGGCCTTGGTGACCGGGTCGTCATGAACCGAGACAACCTTGTGGGTGAAGCCAAAAAAGAAGTGCTCAAGATGGTGGATGACGGATATGTACCCCCGCTGAAAAAGAAACTGAAAGTGATTGGCAGCGCCGGTCAGGGCATGGTTAATGCCGAGTTGTTCAATTTTCTCAACGGCAAATTCATGAGCGAATATGATGCTTTTCTGGCCAAACGCATTGCCTATGTCGTCAGCGGCGGCGATGCCAACGAGGGCAGTGAGATTGCCGAAGAAGCCATCCTCAAGCTTGAACGTGAGGCATTTGTGGACTTCTGCAAAGAGGAAAAAACCATTGCCCGAATTGATCATATGCTTAAAACCGGGAAGCCGCTTAGAAACTAGTGTTTGAACAAAAAGTCACCCATCTGCGGCGTTGCAAAAAAAATTTTAAATCCTCACAACCATGAGGTTGCTCCGGTTTTAAATTTTTCTGCGCCTTGCACCTGGGCAACTTTTCGTCCAAACACGGGATGCTATGCCAAATGCTTTAGAACTTAGGAGGATAAGATCATGAAAGACGCATATATAGTACAATCCATACGGACCCCGGGCTGCAAGCAAAAAAAAGGGTTGTTCAGCCAGACCCGGCCCGAAGAGTTGATTGCTTTTATTATGAAAGAAGCGGTTGAAAGGACCGCCAACCTGAAACCCGAAGACATTGACGATGTCATGCTGGGCTGTGCCTTCCCCGAAGCGGAACAGGGCCTGAACCTGGGCCGGATCGCGGCTAAAATGGCAGGCTTCCCGGACGAGGTCTCCGGCGCCACGGTGAACCGGTTCTGCGCATCCGGCCTTGAAGCTATTGCCCTGGCTTCTGTGCGGGTGTCTGCGGGCTGGTCGGAAATCTGCGTGGGTGCAGGCTGCGAATCCATGACATTTGTACCCATGGGTGGTAACGTCCCCCGGCCCCATCCGGAGTATTCAAAAACCAATCCTGAAATGTACGTATCCATGGGTATTACCGCTGAAAACGTGGCCGAACGGTACAACATCTCCCGGGAAGACCAGGACCTATTTGCCTCCCAGTCCCAGGCAAAGGCCATGGCAGCCAGAGACGGCGGGAAATTTACTGAAATCATCCCCACCCCGGCCTACAAATATATTGAACAGGCGGATGGTACGTACAAAAAAGAGCCCTTTATTGTGGAACATGACGACGGGATCCGGGCCTCCACACCCGAAGGGCTGGCCAAACTGGGCGCGGTGTTTAAAGCGAACGGTTCCGTGACTGCCGGAAACTCGTCCCAGACCACGGACGGGGCAGCGGCCACCATCGTCGCGTCCAGGGAAAAGTGTAAGGCACTTGGCCTGACCCCTATAGCCAGACTGGTTGGGTATAGCACTGTGGGCTGCAAAGCAGATGAAATGGGCGTAGGCCCCAAATATGCCATTCCAAAAGTGCTTAAACAGGTGGGAATGACCATTGACGACATCGACATTTATGAAATCAATGAAGCCTTTGCTGCCCAGGCCATTCACTGCATCCGGGAAATCGGCCTCGAAAAATACATGGATAAAATCAACATTCACGGCGGCGCCATCGCCCTTGGTCATCCCCTGGGATGCACCGGTGCCAAACTGACAGCCACGTGCATTGCCAACCTCAAAGAAGTCGGCGGCAAATATGGTATTGTTTCCATGTGTGTCGGCGGGGGCATGGGTGCTGCCGCAATATTTGAAAAACTTTGATCGCTTAGGAATGAGTCCGAAATAACTTAACCTGGGAGCGCGGGCGGGACGCCCGCGCTCCCGGATATAGCTAAATGGGCAAATTATTTAATACCTGTTCCTTAAAAACCAATTTTTTTATTTCTAAAGCCTATATAATTATCATCCCCCCGCAACCAGCGGAAAAAGTCCGACCTTATCATTTCCCACAAGTGCCTGATCAGGCAGAGCTCTTTTCCCGTTGATAAAAATCAGGCTGACAGATCCATCAGGGATACCCAGCTTATGAATCAGGCCGCCCGCAGTTGTGCCCTTTTCCACTTTAAGGGAACCCGAACCCTTTGGATAGTATCTAGTAAGGGTGGTGAACAAATCTATATTAATTTCAATCATCAGACTTTTTCTCCTGTTCCGGGCGTTGGGATTCCGGCGTTTTGGCAGGAAAAAACCGATCAACCCCCTCAATGGATCGGATATGAATATCCCGCTGGGGAAAACTGATCTCTATGTTGTTTTCCCGGAAATTTTTATCGATCCTGAATCTAACAGCCGTATCCACCTCAAGCATATGGTCCACATCGGTCCAGAGCCGCAGCACAAACATCAATGCACTGTCGCCAAAATCCGTAAAGATTACGTCTGGCATCGGGTAGCGAAGGACATTGGGGACGTCTCCAGCAATCTGCAGTAAAATTGTTCTCACCAGCTCCACATCAGATCCGTATGCCACGCCTACGCTAATTTTGCGGCGGATCCGTTTGTCCTTGAAACTCCAGTTGGTCACCTGATTACTGATGAAATCGGCATTGGGAATAATCAGGGAGGCATTGTCATAGGTCTGCACCACTGTGGACCGGACATTTATTTTTCTTACCCTGGCCCAGGTGCCGTTGACCTCCACGTCATCCCCCACCTGAATGGGCCGCTCAAACAGCAGGATAATGCCGGATATAAAATTGTTGACGATGTTCTGCAGGCCAAATCCAATACCAATACCCAGGGCGCCAAAGGCAACGGCCAGAGATGCCGTGTTCAGCCCAAAGGCATGCAGGGCTATGAGAAGACCTATGGCCCAAATAATATAGCCGGATATGGTTGTAATGGACTCCTGCAGACCCTGGGCCATGCCGGAACGATTTAAAAATTTTTTTTGGAACAGCCATTTCCATATTCGCACCAGAGCATAGGTGAAAATAAGTACAAGTCCGAAACAGCCTGCACCCCAAAAGCTGAACTGCATACTGCCGATGCTCAAAGGAAAGGCCAGGACCTTGTACAGATTACTCAGCACGGTTCCCGGATCACCCCAGATCAGCAACAGAAGAATTGAAAGGGTAACCACCCAGCAGAACTGACCTGCCCGGATGATCAGCCACTGGACAGGATAATCGTCATAAACAAATTTTTCCTTCCTGGTATGGCTTTGCTCCTTGTAATAGAAATCCCATTCCTGGAGTAAGTGAAGAAAAATCGTCCACCAGAAAAGAATGACAAAACTCTGAATCCAGGAACGAACCCAATGGGAGGCAAGCAATTCATAACCGGTCATATCCAGCATGAGTGAAACACCGGAAATCACAAGCATCACATATTTGGTGGTTAAAAGCCGGATCAGCTGATTTCTATCCTGATAATTTTCCCCCGGGGACTGAAGGGTATAAAAATTGACATCCCGCCAGGTTTTCAGTGTCCAGACAAACATGATAAATGCCCCTGCCATGCGCAGCAGGATCAACAGCCCCGAACTTTGCCCCAAAACGGTGTGCAACACCCCATGGGCAATAATAAAAACAGCAACAGCCCGGGTGAAACGGATCAGATGCCGGGCATTGGCTTCCCCACCCACGGCATCAATAAGGATCGTTTTCAAAGACTGGCAGATCCACCTGCATGCAAGCAAAATCATTATCACCTGGGCGACCTCCAAAAAAACTCCGGACACCAGAACCATTTTGTCCAGGCTGCTGTATAGAAAAATTGTCAACGCAGTCCCGGTCGGAAGAATGGACATGGTCAGCAGGTTTGAGGCCATCTGATGCCAAGCGCCTAACTTTTGCACGACAGGCAGAGTCTTTAAACCCGAAGCCTCTTTCCGAAGTCGACTTAGAATGGCGAACAAAGCAGCCAGGACAAAGAAAAAGGATACCGCCAAAAGCTGTGCGTCCTGCCACAGTGTTTCAACTCCCGATATCCAGAACTGGGGATCAGAAATGATAAAGATATGTTCAATCAGGGTGTTGAATTCCTGCTTGAGAGAATTAAGGGCACCAACTCGCGCGTCCTTATTTGTACGCTCAAACAACCCTTTTGCTTTTTTCTGTTCAATGATTTTTTCAAATTGTGCATCCAGGGTTGTATACGTTTTCTCTATTTCCGCCTGCTTGTCCAGACGGCCCTTGTATATCTGATCCAGCCGGGACAACAGATCCTCTTTTTCCTTGAGCACCCGGGCCAGATGGGTTGCCACCTTTTCAATGGCCAGAACCTCGCTACCGGAAGAGGTGTTCTCTCTAACTCCAGCAAGTTCTGCCAGTTGTTTGTCAACAAGCAGCTTCTGATTTTTCAGGTGTTCAAGTTCCTGTTTCAGGGCCTCTTCTTTCGGAATCAGCCCCTGAAACATTTTTTGGGCCTCAATCATGGCGGTTTTCAGTTCAGCCCTGCTTTTCTGGAGCTGAAAAAAGTCAACATCCTCGGACAGCAGAAAATTTCGGAAAGAGGATAACTGGACCCGGTACCCGTTATATGCTGCTGTCAGGTTCATCTGGTCCTGCTCTTCCTTTGCTATACGTTTCTTATATTTTTCAAGGTCACTGAGCTCACTATTCAAAGATTTCTCAAGGATAATGCCCAGTTCACCAATCAACTGGGATGTAGAACCCTGCTCTGGTTCGGCAAAAGCAAAGGTAAATCCACTGAAAACAGTAAATCCGGCAAACAGGATCACAAAAAACTTGAAAATAAATTGAATGCGTAATTTTTTCATATGAACAAAAATTTTTTCTACCATGATTTTTAAAACCACCCTTTCTTTTTAAAAAATACAACCATTGCACTACCAATCACGGCCATGCCCCCCAGTAAAACGAAATACCCCCACTGCCACTCAAGTTCAGGCATGAATTTAAAGTTCATTCCGTAAAGTCCGGCAAGAAAGCTTAAGGGAATAAAAATGGTGGAGATAATGGTCAGGGTCGCCATGACCTCATTCATGCGGTTGCCCTGGGATGACATATAAAAATCAAGCATGCTGGACAAAAGTTCTTGAAGCGAAGTAACTGCATCCAGAATATGATTGACATGATCCAGAATATCCGCATAAAAGCGGATGACAGTATCCGAAACAAACGGGGATTCGGATTTTATCAAACTAAGAATTGCCCCACGCACCGGCCGGAGCTGCTTATTGAAAAAGATCACCTCACGTTTCAACCTGTGTATCTGCTCAAGGTGGCCGGGATTTAAATCTTCGAGCATGTCACGTTCAACCGATTCCACGGCTGAGGCAATCTGTCCAATCACATCAAGAGAGTGGTCAACCACGGCATCAATCAAGGCATAAGCCAGGTAACCAGGACCGGCCGTACGTATGTTTCCCCTTCCGGACTGAAGTCTTTTCTCCACGGCTTTAAGACAGGGGGAGGGTTTGTCCTGGACAAAAATCACCAGATTCTCCATGACGGCAATACTGACCTGAGTCTCTGATATCTCATGGTTCCCGGGATCAAAGGCCAGTTGTTTCAGTGTGACATAATAATAGGTGTCAAAATCTTCAAATTTGGGAGGATGTGCCGGGTTAACCATATCTTCGAGGGTCAGGGTATGGATATTGAACAACTGCCCCATCCTTGAAAAGGCAAAATGATTCTGTATACCGGTTACCTGGATCCATGCGGTTTTGTTTTTCTGAATTAAAGACGGGGCTGCGTCAATGTTCGGAAGGTGGTATGTTTCGAGTGAGTCTTTAGAATAGATTAAAACACAGATCTCAGGCTCTGTGCCCGACGCGGCCTGGACATCAATTTGCAGACCCGGCGAAGATCCGGCTTTTTTTTCTGACTTTCTGAAAAATCTGGGCATGGCAAACCTTCCATTCAATTCACAACAGCGGATATCAATTTAAGACTACCTTATTATCATGGCCATAGGATTACGGATAATGATAATACGTTAAGACAGGGAACACAATTTTTCTATTTTCGGCATCTCGAAGGCTTTTTCCACTGTGTGAGGAGTCCATCCATCATAATGAAATTCTGCATTGGCGATTACAAATTGATAGCCTTGATCTATGTAGGTAACAAAGGTTATGCGCTGCTTGATATTTGGTTGAACAAAAATAAAATTCCATTGCTTAGGCACCAAATCAGTTTCTAATAGTTTGTCTGGAAAGTTCACTCTATGCTCATTTTGTTCCCAATACTTGAGCTCCTGTCCAAATTTTATCCCTCGAACACGAAAAATAATTTTTGGAAAACGATGAACATGCGTACCTTTATTATGCGTCATGAGTGAGAATTCAGCCAAAAAACGGCCTTGAGAGGGTCCCATGAATCGACATCCTACGTTCAGTTCAATATGGGGAGCGAGTTTTCTTTCTTCCTCTGCGAGTTTCTTTTTCTTTTGCTCATCTTCGCGCTCAGATTCTTTAGCCCATTCAATTCTGCGAATGGCAAGAGTGAAAATGAACCCCAAAACGGTTATTATTAACGGCGTCGCTATCGATGTTGCAACGGTTACAATTTCTATGCTGGTCCAAGTAGCAGTCGGCTCCATGATTCAAACCTCCTCGTAGAATTGGTTATTGACAGCCTAACGTAAAAATAACCGGTTTCATCCGGTTTGTTTTTTGGTTGAAATCAAGTACGGAGTAGCAATTAAAGTTAGGCGAATTATTGCAACCTTGTCGTTGTATTAGAAACTAAATGCTTAACAGGATTGCCTTCCTGTAAATATGCTCTGAACTGATCAGATATTTTGCTATCCATTGAAACGTTTTCCCAAAATTCATAAACAGCCTCTATTAGAATTTCGTGCTGATTTTCAGTCAAACTGCTATTATTCAGATCGGGAGGACCAAAAGAAAAAGTGGTACTTCTCCACTGGTTTTAGGGACAAAGCCCATCGAGCACATATCATAAATAGGTAATAACCTGAAAATATCCTTATTTATCGATAAGCTCAAATTACCTAAATACATGTCAGAATTGTTTATAAGTCGGCCAAACCACCATAAAAATTCTGCATGAAGACTATCTTCACTGCTTACTAAGTTTTTTTTCAACAAGTCTGTCATCACCCTTGGTCAATTGCCTCCCAAACCCGTAAATTCTGAGTCAATAGCTTGAAAGTGATATCATGGGCCTGCGTCCACGAACACCGATTCTATCAAAACGTTGAGATTCCAGAAACAGCCGACCGTTTATATCAATCAGGCCTGGGATTGCAGCTGAGAAGATCCGTGCATGAAGCACTACAGCCGCGTGATATTCAGTGATTAAAATATCGCGCCAGCGTGTAGTGTGGCGTGCCAACTTCATCAATAATAAATACTCAATGGAATATTATTTCCACTATTAAATGCGTTACGCATTGCAGCATATTTCACTGTACGTCCCTCAGGAACAGCGATAATTCGATCTTTCATGTTTCTAATTCTTCGAGCAATGGTGGCCTGGCTTAGGCCAGTCGCTGCCTGGATTTCTTTCGAAGTTGAAGGGCCTTGTTCCAAATAGTCTATAATTAATAGTGGCATAACTTAAATGATGATTAATTTTTCAAATTAATACAGATAGATATTATCTTTTTTGATTAATTATATAACTTATAAATGGCAAGTCAATAGAAATGGGGGAATGGGGAGTCCTATCCCGATTTGAATATGAACTTTGTACTGGAGCAGATATTTGGAAATTTTATTTTTTTTGCGGAATTTTTTGTAAATCAGACGTTTTTCTTTTTCCCGATAAATGAATATTTAGTTGGCATCTTTGGCAGGATTAGTTTATTCGGCACTTGTTTTTTGGTGTAACTTTTTTTTATTATTGTAGCGTATAAGGGGATATTCGTGGCGTTAAAACCGACCATTTATAAATTGAAAATCACATTGGCCGACATCGATCAAAATCATTATGACAGTCTTAATCTAACCATTGCTCAACACCCTTCTGAAACCCTTGAACGAATGATGGCTCGTGTTCTGGCGTTTTGCATGAATGCCAGGGAACCGTTATCGTTCACCAAAGGACTTTCTTCGGTTGAAGAACCCGATATCTGGGCGCACACATTGGATGATCGGATATCGTTATGGATTGATATCGGGGAGCCGACCTTTGATAGAATCAAAAAAGCAGTCCGACTTTCACCACGTGTCAAGGTCTATTCGTTTAACTTAAAATCAGATAGTTGGTGGGCCAAAGAACAAGAAAAATTTAATGATTTGAAGGTATCAGTTTTTCAGTTTCACTGGAAAAATATTCAGGCATTGACAGGGCTGGTGAAGCGAACCATGAATTTTTCGGTTACCATTTCAGACGGTATGGTTTATGTCTCTGCTGAAAATGGTGACTGCGAGGTGCCCTGGGTGCCGTTGCAGTCATAGACTACTCATGTCTGTGGACAATAAAGTGCCGCCCCTTGATCTTGTTTTTGGAGAGCGTTTTTTCGGCTTTATCTGCCATGATGCGCTCAATGGCAACGTAGGAATAAAATTCAAAGCAGTTGATCTTGCCCACGCAGCCACCGTCGATTCCTCCATCCTTGGTCAGAGCACCCAGGATATCTCCCGGCCGAAGCTTGGCCTTTCGCCCGCCGTTGATTGAAAAGGTCACCATGGAAGGTCTGGCGTTCTCCTGGGTTTCGGGCTGAAGCACTTCGATATCAGACACCTCAAAAGCTGTGCCCATCAGGGTATTTATCTCTTCCAGCCTGAAGCGCTCTTTGGGCGTCATAAGGGAAAAAGCCATCCCTTCTTTCCCGGCCCGGCCTGTCCGGCCGATGCGGTGAATATACACCTCAGGCTCAAAGGGGAGATCAAAGTTGATTACCGCACTGAGCCCTGAGATATCCAAGCCCCTGGCTGCTACGTCCGTGGCCACCAGAATGGGGGTGCTGCCGTTGGAAAAACGCACCAATACTTCGGTTCGATCCTTCTGCTCAAGGTCACCATGAATCGCCAGAGATGAAACCCCTTTTGCCGCAAGAAATTTTGAAAGAGACTTGCACTGCAGTTTAGTGTTGCAGAAAATCAGTGCCGATGCAGGCTTATATGCATATAAAATCTGAGCCACAGCAGCGGATTTCCAATCCCAGCCGGACTCGTAAAAATATTGGCGAATAACGTTTTCTCTGTGCTCAACATCCACCACCACCCGGTGCGCGTTTTTTTGAAACCGGGTGCTCAGTTCAAGGATCGGCTTTGGAAATGTAGCAGAAAAAAGAAGGGTCTGGCGATGCTTGGGAACATAACCCATGATCACTTCAATACTGTCTGTAAAGCCAATGTCCAGCATTCGATCCGCCTCATCCAGGACAAGGGTGGTTACATGATCAAGGTTCATTGTTCCGCGTTTTAAATGCTGTTCAATGCGCCCGGGAGTTCCCACCACAATATGTCCCTGATGCTCCAGGGAGATTTGCTGGGGCAGGAAGGGCACCCCGCCGCAAATGGTAACAATCTTGATATTGTGTTTGAACCGGGCTATGCGCCGCAGCTCGCCAGCCACCTGCTCTGCCAGTTCGCGGGTGGGACACATCACCAGAGCCTGCACCCTGAAGCGCTTCACATTCAGCATGTGGAGCAAGCCGATGCCAAAGGCTGCGGTTTTTCCGCTCCCCGTCTTGGCCTGGGCCAGCAGGTCTTCTCCTTTTAGCACATGGGGCAAACTCTCCGCCTGAACTGGAGTCATCTCCCGGTATCCAAGGGTCTCCAAATTTTTAATCATTGGTTTAGTTAATGGCAACGCGGTAAAAGTACTCATGAAATCCTTTGTTTATTAAATACAGGCCCTGCAAGGCCGTTTGGGAGAAATAGGACATACCACATTTTTATCTTATCATTTTTTTGTCCTTGGCCTGCCGGCTTTACCCGGAAAAGCACGCCTGCCAACTATTATGCTGATTTCATTCTGAAATCGTTTGGTCCCCAATGCAAAATTTCCATTCGTGGCTTTTCTGATTTGATCTATTTCATCGGGTTCCAATTCATACCGAAACAATCCCCTATAAGTTGTTTGTTGTTGGTTATTTGTCTCACCAAGACTCTGATAAAGGATATGTGGTGTAATGAAACCAGACATCTCTCCCTGCCCGTTATGACGATAGCTCGACCATTTAAATTCACCCGGGTGCTCTACAATACCCGCACGGACCGGGTTCAGTTCTATGTACCGCTGACATGTCAACAAATATTTTTCCTCTTGAACCAGGCAGGATCGATACCTTCCTTCCCATAGGGTACCCGTTCTTCTATAGGTCCGGTTGATATATTGAACATACCGTTGCCCCAGGCGTTTTAACAAATTTCCGGTACTGCTGTTACTTTTAGGGGTCAGCAACAGATGGACATGATTTGTCATCAAAACGTAAGCGTGGATTAGACAACCCGAGGTTAATGCATATTCCTCAAGCCATTGAAGATAAAACAAGTAGTCGTTATCGGCAAAAAAACAGGCCTGCTTGTTATTCCCCCTTTGAATAATGTGAAGAGGGATGTTGGGAACTACTATTCTCGGACGTCTTGGCATAATACCAATTTACACTGGGTTGGAAAAAGATACAATTAGAAAATAGTGGTCTGTCCCCAATTTTCGGCACAATTTTCGCTACCTATTCAAGGGTACCAGTGCCTTATTTTTCAGGTTCTAAAAAAATAAACACAAAGTGGCCGAAGTTATGACCAAGCCCGATTTTTGAGTTTCCATGTTAGGCTGGGAGGCTATTTGATCAGTCGACCCAGGCCCTTCCCCAAAATCGTCTCCGAACTCTAAAACCGCTATTCAGAAGGGCTTTAGACCAGTTTAGCTTATCTGCAAAATCTTTTAACTGCTATGTTTTTATACGCATTTTTATCTAATTTTTATCACGTTGTTTTCTTTTTAATATTCCAATAAACATGTTCATATAAACTAAATGCAAAACATCGCATTTCTATCGTGGTTAAGGAATTTAAATGGGCCGAAACGAATAAAAATGGATAACATTACAAAAAAAACAAAAGCCGGACCTGAAAAGTCACAGCCCTCCGGTTTTCAGGTAAAAAAGATCCTCTTTGTTTCCGCTCCTTACCATTTGCCGGGACTGAAAGTGGATATCCACCCATCTCCTTGGGAGATCACCCACGCTGTTTCCATGAAAGAGGCTGCCAACCTGCTGCGCAAGGCGACTTTTGACCTTCTTTTCATTGAAATTGAGGCCTTGGATGACAGAACAGGAATAACGGTACAGCATCTCAAGTCCATTTACCCCGGCCTGCAGGTAATCTTCCTGGTGCAACCAGGCTGTTGCAAAATCCGGCCTTTGGAACGGGATGCGGGTCACATTTTTATCTGGTCCAGAACAACCGAACTCTTCCATGCCATGGTCCGTTTTATTGAGGACCAACTCTGCAAAGACACCACCCGCCGTGCAGTTCTCATGGTGGAAGACAGTCTTGAATACACCTCGTTTTTGCTTCCTGAAATATACAAAGGAATAGACACGGCCTTCCCTGGTTCCAGGTTTGTCCTGGCCGGGTCCCATGAAACAGCCATGGACCAATTCCGTGAATTAGGCCAACGCCTTGACTGTGTTCTTTCCGATACCCGGCTTCCTTGCCAGGGAATAGAAGCTCCCAGGGCCGGCATTGACATTCTGTCAACTATTCACACGGAAATGCCCGCCCTCCCCATCATGCTCATGAGTGCGGAAAGTGCAAACAAAACAATGGCCCAAGGCATCCCAGCCCCCTTTCTGGATAAAAATTCCAATCAGCTGGATCGGGACCTACATGAATTTTTCAGCAGTCTGGCATGGGGCTGCCCGCCCCAGGAAAGAAAAAACCAACCTAAAAACCAGTATCCTGTTCAAACAAGCCTTACCGGGCTTACCAGAATCGGACGCGGGTCCATCGGTGGTAAAGCCAGGGGCCTGGCCTTTCTGGCCCAGACCCTTAACCGCCGCCCCGACCTTGGAACGACTTATCCGGAAATGACCATCAACATCCCTGATACCCTGATCTTCTGCACAGACATTTTTGACGACTTTGTCCGTGACAACGGCTTGGCCAAACTTACCGGCCGGCCCTTGGCGGAATTGGTCCAGGCATTCATCGAAGCGCCCCTGCCCCGGGAAGTTCTCGGACATTTAAAAACCTATCTGGCTGCTAACTGTGCCCCCCTGGTCGTACGCTCCTCCAGCCTTCTGGAAGATGCCATCAACCATCCCTGCGCCGGGTTGCACAAAACCTATATGATCCCCAACAACCATGCCGACCCTGACATCCGGTTATCCCACCTTGCCACCGCAGTCAAGCTGGTCTATGCCTCTGCATACTATAAAAAAGCCCAGGCCTTTGTGCGCAGTACAACGGTTCAGCCCTTCAAGGACAGCATGGCTGTTATGATTCAGGAAGTCGCCGGCAGCCGGTACAAAGACTTTTTCTATCCAGCCATATCGGGCACGGCCCATTCCTTGAATTTTTACCCTGCGGCTAATGCCAAAGCCGATGAGGGTATCCTGAACCTGGCATTGGGCCTTGGCCAGACCTTGGCCCAGGGGGAGCAAAGTTTCAGGATTTGTCCCAAACATCCCCAGGCCACGCCCCAATTTTCCGGAACAAGGGATTTTCTGGAAAAAACACAAAAGCATTTTTACGCCCTTAGAATGGCAGACTACCCGGAGACCCTGCGCTTCGGCATTTGTTCCAACCTGGAACGTCGGGACCTGGTCCAAGCCTTGGAAGAGGCGCCGGTTAAAGCCCTGACCTCAACCTATGTGCCTGTCGAAGACCGAATCCGGGATACCTGGTACTGCCAGGGCCCCAAAATTCTCACCTTTGCCCAGGTTCTGAAATACGGGACCCCGCATCTTACCGCCCTGGTCAACGATCTCATGACGACGTTGGCCCATGATGCAGGAGGTCCAATAGAACTGGAATTTGCCGCCGACATCCCCGACAAACCCGGCCGACCCTGGAAAATTTCTCTGCTCCAGACCCGGCCTATGTCCAGTCCGCGGGATACCAGCCTGATCACCAGACAAGATCTTGATGAAGCTGTTTGCGTTTCCACCTCGGCGCTAGGAAATTGCACCCTGAACACCATCCGGGACATCGTATATGTCAACCCGGAGACTTTTGAGGGGGGTAAGACCCCGGATATGGCACAGCAGATCAGCCGCATCAATGCGGAGTTGGCCAAAACCAACCGCTCGTTTCTATTAGCCGGTCCCGGCCGATGGGGGTCATCAGATCCCTGGCTGGGCATCCCTGTAGACTGGCAGCAAATTTCCGGTGCCGGTGCCATCGTGGAAATCCGAGATGGCACCATACATGCTGATGCCTCCAGGGGCTCCCACTTTTTCAACACCATCACTGCCCAGGGCGTTCCCTATATCACCGTGAATCCGGAAGTTTGTGACCGTATCGACCTGGAACATCTAACCGGCTGCCACACTGTCCGGGACGAAGGGTTCATCCGTCACATGCGCCTGAACCGCCCCCTGTTGATTAAAGTCGATGGCAAACATTCCCGCAGTGTCATCATGAACGCCGAAAGAAAAGACAATCACATGCAGGAGAAATGAGTTCCCCGGCGCTGACTGTTTTTATCTGATGATGCCTTATAATTTGATCCTATCAAACCTAATTTACAATACTCATACCCCAAAAGAAAGGTAGAACCATGTCAGAAGAACTGAATAAAATCATTGCCAAAGATCCCGATCAAAAAGAGTTCCACCAGGCCGTCCGGGAAGTGCTTGAAACTGTTCAGCCCGTGCTGGACCGCAACCTTGAATACCGCCATGCGAAAATCCTGGAGCGCTTGGCCGAGCCCGAGCGGGTCGTTATGTTCCGGGTGCCTTGGATGGACGACACGGGAACCGTCCAGGTTAACCGCGGTTATCGAATCGGAATGAATTCGGCCATCGGTCCCTACAAGGGCGGGCTGCGTTTCCACCCTTCAGTGAATCTGTCCATACTCAAATTTCTGGCATTTGAGCAGGTCTTTAAAAATGCCCTGACTACCCTGCCCATAGGCGGCGGCAAAGGCGGGTCCGACTTTGATCCCAAAGGAAAATCCGATAATGAAGTCATGCGCTTCTGCCAGTCTTTCATGTCTGAACTTTACCGCCACATCGGCCCCAACACCGACATACCGGCCGGGGATATTGGCGTGGGCGGCAGAGAAATCGGCTATCTTTTCGGACAGTACAAACGACTGACCAATCAATTCGCATCGGTACTCACGGGCAAGGGCCTGGGTTGGGGTGGAAGCCTCATCCGACCGGAAGCCACGGGCTACGGTTGTGTCTATTTTGCCGCTGAAATGCTGACCACGCGCAATGGCAGCATGGAAGGCAAAACCTGCCTGGTTTCCGGTTCCGGCAACGTAGCCCAGTACACCGTGGAAAAAATCCTGGACCTGGGGGGGAAGGTTGTTACCCTGTCGGACTCCACCGGGTTCATCTACGACGAAAGAGGCCTTGACCGGGAAAAATTGGCCTGGGTCATGGAGTTGAAAGAGGTCAGACGGGGCCGCATCAAGGAATATGTGGAAAAATATCCGGAAGCCGTATACACCGAAACAGATGCCACCCTGGATTATAATCCCTTGTGGACCATCCAGGCCGACTGTGCTTTCCCCTCTGCCACCCAGAACGAAATCAACGGCAAAGATGCACAAAACCTCATTGAAAACGGAATCTTTTTAATATCCGAAGGGGCCAATATGCCCTCCACCCCGGATGCAGTTGACCTTTTTGTGGACCACAAAATTCTCTACGCCCCGGGCAAAGCGGCCAATGCCGGCGGGGTGGCCGTGTCCGGTCTGGAGATGTCCCAGAACGCCGTACGCCGGGCCTGGACCCGGGAAAAGGTGGACAGGCGGTTGCAGGGCATCATGAAAGCCATACATACATCCTGTGTGGACGCCTGTGCCGAATACGGAGAGAAAGGCAACTACGTGGCCGGGGCCAACATTGCCGGTTTCACCAAGGTGGTCAACGCCATGCTGGATCAGGGGCTTGTATAGCCCTTAAATTCCTGGTATATCCGGTCCATATCGAAATCAGCCGCCCTGCTTGTATCCGGGCGGCCTGTAAAATCTGGGGAGGGAATGAGTCGCACCGTGGAGCAGCCAGACATCGACGCCTTGGTCCGTCGCAACCGGGAGCTGGAACAATTGGAGCAGGAGCACCGGCGCATGGAGCTTATTTTCAAGCAACAGGCCCACAAGCTCCAGGAACGTATGAAAGAAATAAAGTGCCTGTACGGTATCTCCAAAATTCTGGAACAGACCGGGTTGTCCCTGGAAGAGATCTTCCAGCAGGTGGTGGATATCATCCCACCCTCCTGGCAGTACCCGGAGATTACATGCGCGCAGCTTCTCATCAACGACCAGAGTTTCCGCACGGAAAATTACAAAAACACCTTCTGGAAACAGCAGGCGAAAATCATTGCCTATGGTGAGCCCATTGGTACACTCACGGTCTGCTACCTTGAAAAGCGCCCCGACATGGACGAGGGACCCTTTCTGGCCGAAGAACGATCGCTGATCAATGCGGTGGCTGAACTTCTCGGCCGGACCAGCAAGCGGAAACAGGCCGAAGCCGAACTGCGGGAATCACGGCACAAGCTCAAAGAACAAAACCAACAGCTCAAGGAAAAAAATATTGCCCTGCGGGAAGTGATGAGCCAACTGCGAGAGGAAAAGGTCGATCTGGAAAAACGGGTCTTAGCCAATGTGGAAAATTTGCTGCTGCCCCTGGTCAAAAAAATGGAAGAGCAGGGATCGGATCTGGACAAAGAATATCTGCAACTGCTGGAAGAAAACATCGCACAGCTTACCTCTTCATTTGGCACTAAAATTTCCCGACTCCACCAGCGCCTCACCCCCAGGGAAAACGAAATCTGCAATATGATCCGTACCGGCCTGAGCTCTAAGGAGATCGGAAAAATGCTCAACCTCTCTCACCGCAGCGTGGAAACCTATAGGAACCACATCCGCAAAAAGCTGGGCATCGCCAATAAAAAAATCAACCTGACATCTTACCTGTCCGGCCTGTAACCCGCATGGAGGAACACCCATGTCCAATCTGCTGCCCGACATCAGTCAGCCCCCCCATATCATTGACCGTGCCGATGCACTCAACCTCAATATCAGGATTCTCTACGAAGCCGTCATTGACCTTTCCGCCCAGGGCCTGATCACGGCCCATTGTATCAATATGGCCGCAGGTATCCTGCTCAATGATCTGGGGCTTCCCAGCTATTTTTTCGAAAATATCACCAAAGACTCCCTCAAGCAAATCCTCTCCTCGATCACCTCCAGCATTGCCGTCCAGAATGACCGGGTCGTCCTGGTGGGCCGGGTGGCCCACATCGACTTTGACCTAGGGCAAGGCAGTGAGGTCCAGCGGGTCCGCATCGCCACCCAGGAAACCCGGGATGCCATGGAAAAACTTATGGAAACCATGATATCCGGCCACCGCAGGGAATATTACTACAGCCGGGAAAATGAATACTACACCTATATTTTCCGGCCGGAAACCGTAAACGATTTTACCAAACATGAGTTCAAGCAGTCTCCTTTTCTTTTCAACCTTGCCGGTGATTATACCGCAACCCCCGAACCCACCCGCATGCGGTATGAAAAATTTTTAAGGGATTGCAAGGCATCGGTAACGCCCCTGGTGGAAGCCTTTAATTTGCCGGCTACCGCGGAAACCCGGCTCATGTTCAACTCGGATTTTGCCACCCCCAAAATCCCCATCTTCCGGCAGCTGCTCCAGGACCACGGCTTCACCCTCATGCGGGCCTATTGGGAGCCCTATTGGGACGACACCAATGTGCCCACGTCCATCTGTTCCCTCTATATCCAAGGAGAACTTTCACGGACCCGGGAAATCGAACTAATCCGGGACATTCAGGATTTCATGGCCTTTAATGTGGGCCCTGTCACGGATCTTTACGTGGAAAGCAAGCTAACCTACAAGGAAATGCTCTTTGCCGGCAATGCCATTGACTTTGCCCGAATATTCATCTTTTCGGAAAGCAAGGCCCAAAGCGATGATGCCATCATGTCCCGTCTGGATGACAAGGCCTGTGAAGAGGCCTTTGCCGACCGGATTCACAAGGCCGCACGGGCCGAATTTGACAACCCAACCATCGCAGCCGCTGCTACGGCCCACCCCGGCCTGCTCAAAGCCTTATATGAATTATTCGCCCATCGCTTTGACCCGGCCCTGGCCCCCCTTTGGTCGACAGCTAATCTGACGGAACAACTTGAAATATTTCACCGGATGTGCCGGAAACATCTCACAGAACATCCCACAGCCCTTCAGGTCTTCCGGTTCATGGCAAGACTTGTAACCCACTGCCAAAAGACCAATTTTTACACCCCGGGCAAACGGGCCTACAGCTTCCGCCTATCCAGTGGCATCCTGGACCCCCTGGTATACAACCAGCCTGTCTACGGAATTTTCTTTATCAACGGCCACTATGCCGCAGGCGTCCACATGCGTTCCGCCGACATTGCCAGGGGCGGCCTGCGTCTGGCGACAGAAGATTCCGCTGTCCACGAAAGGCAGATGGAAAATGCGGCTCTGCTCAGCTTTATCCTGGGCCCCCGGGACCGGCGGCTCAAGCATAAGGACATCTGCGAAGACGGCGCGGCAGGCGTAATTGTTCCCCATCCGGTCTACGGAGAATACCCCCGGGATGCAGTACTGGATTTCACCGAAAGCATCCTGGACCTCACGCTCCCCAATGAAAATGTAATGGATTATTACGGTCGGCTTGAAATACTTTTTTTTGAACCGGATCGGGGCACAGCAGGCTTCATGGACACCGTGGCCTTCAGAGCAAAGGAACGGGGCTGTCCACACTGGCGGACTATTGCCACGGAAAAAGGATGCGGCATCCCCCACGATAATTACGGTCTCTTGAAAAGCGGCAAATTATTCGGGCTGCTGCCGGCTGGGAATGGTCGAAGCGATCTGCAAATCAATGGAAAGTCCCAGTTAGTCACCCAGGATATAGAAGAACTTCGGGAAAAAATAAGTGGAAATATTCAAACCCTGGGCATGACCGCCACGGCCATGATGGCAGCCTTCCGAACCCTGATCCACCATTATAACGCCCGGGAAAAAAATCTGAATCTCATGGTCATCGGCGGCCCCGACGGACGGCTGGGGGGTAATGAACTGCTCTGCTGCCAGGGCCGGATTTGCCTGGCCATAGACAATGAGGGCCTCCTCTTTGATCCGGCTGGCCTGGATCCCGCCGAGTTGGAAAAACTGGTCTTCGCCGCCCGTATCGGCACCGCTGCCGGCACACTGGCCTTTCCATCGGACATGCTGTCTACCGAGGGCTTCAAGGTACCGGCCACGGCCACGCGCATCTTCCTGCCCGACGGCACCGTGGTTGAAGACAGCGCCCTCTTTCACAGAGAGTTCCTCTTTAACCCGGAAATGAGAACGCACATCCGCAGGGGCGGGATTCGGGCCTGTATGCCTTGCGGCGGATTCAAGGAGGGCGTCACTGGAAGAACCGTTAGATCCTTTCTGGAAAATTTCAAGGAACTTGAATTTATCGTGGAAGGCGCCGGCCTTTTCTTCGACAACGACGCCCGGCGATATATCGCGACAAACACCTGCATCCGCCACCTCAAGGATACCACTGCCAACAAAGGCGGCGTATTCTCTTCGGTCATGGCCGAAGTCCTTCCGGGATTCCTACTCGGGGACCAATACGAGGCCGCCATACTTGGGGATTCTAAGGTTTGCGGTGACTTGGTTCGGGAGATCCTCGGTCTTGTTGAAACCCATGCGGCAACGGAAACAAAAATATTAATCCGTCGCTGTAAAGCAGATCCGAACATTCCACTCTTTGCCCAATCAGACAAGGCAGGGGAAGAAATTCTGGCCCTTCAGAAAACATTCCGCACCAGGCTTAACACCATATTAAAACAAAAAAGCCAGGTCTGGAGAATCCTGGCAACGTATATCCCCGAAACTTTGGTTAAACTAATGGGCAAAAAGCGGATCATAGACTTTCTGAATACCGATTCCATGCAGGAATATCGGGATGCCATCATCACCAAACAACTAGCGGTTACGGCTTTTTACCGGTTCGGCCTGGAATGGGACAATTTTAAGGCAGAACTGGAAAAAGACTTTACCGGCACAGTGGCTGATCTGGCTGCTCCTCCCCACCCTCCTCGGCAGAAGGCATCACTTTAAACGTCTGCGGTCCTACGTACGGATGTTCCAAGAAGTTATTGATTTAAAGGATAAAATCAAAAGCGGCTGCAAGGGGATTTCCATGCAGCCGCTAAAGGTTAAAACATTTTACTACTAATAATTGTAAATGGACTGCCCAACACGGGTGGGGACGCCTTCATAGGGGGATCATTTGTTGACTTTAAAATTTGACGAATCCCTCATGTTTTTCAATACTTCAATACTGGTTTTATATCCCTTGTACATCCGGCACATATCCATGGCCATACCACAAATCAGCGCAACCGCCTGGATCACGGTGACGTCATCTTGCGAAAATTCCCATGGTTCGGCAGTGTAAACCCGTAATGCACCGATAATTTTATTATGGCTGATAATAGGCACACCCAGCAACGAGGCGATCCCTTCTTTTTTCGCCGCTTCAGGATACTTAATCCGGGGATCATCCATGACATCATAAATGGCAATGGGAACCGCATCCTTGGCCTCTTTGATTGCCTGTTTAAAATGGGTCGGCCCTTTTTCAAGATACTCCTGGCTCAGACCGAAAGAGCCTACCAGGCCCAGTTCTCCAGTCTCCCTGTTGACCATAAAAACACAGCAGCCCTTGGCATTGAAAACGCTTTTCACGCTTTCGGCGGTAACCATGGCAACTTCCTCCGGATCTTTGCAGTGGGAAATTGCAGTGGTCAAACGGGTGAGGGTTTCGTAATGAAGTTCGTGGTTCTCCATAGCGTTCTCCTTTTTCTTTTAAGATTAAAGATTTTACTATACTCAACCGGTTTAAGAGCGTCTTAAGATAGTTTCAGCGGTACCTGGCGATCAAACAAAAGCGGCGTAAGAGAAAAAGAAGTGAGCAATAACCAGTCGTGTAGCAATAAGCAGGATAACGATCTATTGTTTAACTTGATATGCCTCTAATATATCTGATTCATACACGAAGGTCAAAGAAAATCGTGACTATTTGTTCAACCCTCGCAACTCTATTTTTTTGATAATCAGGTTGCCTATCCAAAAAATAGTGAGAGCAAAAAGTAATATTATGCACCTGGATTTGCACTTTTGATAGATTGGAGCGCTGCCGGACCACAGGTAGAGACTTTTTAGATACCGTCAGGACGGCACGGCAGCACCGGAACAGTGCGCCGTGCCAAAAGAAAAGGACGTAAGGAAGGATCAGGTCAACTACCGGGCGCTGAATTGGTGGTGAAGATCCGTGTCCGGATTGACCTTTGGACAGGCTCGTGTCAGCCAATTGGAGTTATGAGGGGTAACCAGCGCATAAGGTTTAATCCAGGTCAGGGCGATAAAAAAGAAAAATCCATAGGCAAATGCCAATATTGAGGAGATCTTGCCGAATTTCCACGCGTAGATTGTCGCGGACAGACTGGAGCCCAACACAATGCCGATAATGGTCTTGCTCCCGAATATGGCCGGATGCCACAGAATCAGTCCCCAGGAAATCAAGAAAAAAATCTGGGCCACGGTCAGTTTGAGCACGTCGGAAACCAGGTTGATCCGCGCCCCAAGCATTGATCCCCGGCGAAATCGAGTAAAAATAAAGGACGCCATGGCGATGGTCTCGCGTACATTGCTTCTGGCCCATCTCAAATACATTTTGCAAAGCTGGGCATAAACCACAGGTACCTCGGTAAAAACCCTGGCATTCTGCTGAAACACCACATCATATCCCTGGCGAAGAATCATATTTGTCATTGCGCGGTCTTCGCCGATATTGGCGGGCCGCCCAAAAAACGTCTGGTTCAGCCATTTATCAAGCACACCCATGACAGCGGATTTACGGTACGCAGACAGGGCACCGGGTGTACAGGTCACTGTGCGGACCATGCTTTGGCTGACACGCATGAAATCAAAACTGAACACAAAAACAATGTCCACCATCCGGGGGATAATACCCTGGGCCTGGTTGAGCACCCGAACATTGCCGGCAACAGCGCCGACACGGGGATTTAATGCGAAAGGTGTCACCAGATTTCTAAGGGTGTCTGGCTCTACCACGGAGTCACTGTCCACGGTTACCAGTACCGTGCCTGTGCTTTTCTTAAACCCGTCATAAAGGGCTTGGCGCTTGCCCTGATTCTGGGGCTGGCGTATGGTCAGGACAGGTAATTCAAGTGTTCTTTTGGCCTTTTTAATCCATTTCCAGGTGTTATCCACACTGCCGTCATCCACGGCAATCAATTGAATTTTTTCCCTGGGATAGTTGCCGGCCGCAAGACTTTTAAGGGTATCAAATACCTGACGGCCCTCATTGTAGGCCGGTACTACGATTGTACAGGTCGGCAGTTGATCATCGGACACACTCGGAATTGGCCTGTATTTAAGTACCAGGATAATTCTCCATACCAGCTCTGCCAAGGCCAGACAGAAAAGAACGGAAAATGAAACAATCAACGCATCTCCCCAGGGCAGCCCTTTAAGAAATTGGGAACCGGATGAACCACCAGTGCCGTACAGGCAGGCCGCTGCCACAACGGTCAAAATACAGGCAAGGGCTGCAAATTTTTTTTTATTTCCGATTATCTTTTTAGACGTTATCATCAATTTCCATCTCCTTATTTCTTTAAAATTCATCAGCAGCAGAGCAAAATGCTCTGCTAAGATGTAGCCCACAACAGAGCAAAGGGTGTGCCACGATGTAACCCTTTGAATTTAAATAAAATTTATAATATTCGGGGGATTTATATACAAATGAGTTACTAAAATGTCATCCCCGGGAACGAATTTTTCATTTTGGGTCTTTCTGAATATAGCCTTGTAAGCATCAGCCCGAACAAAAAAGCTCAAATGCCTTGTGACGTCTTAATTCACAGGGCATTTGAGTTTGAATCATTCTGACAGACAGAATATGTATGCTGCCTGATCACAATTCTTTTCCTTTTTTAAGTCACCATTTAATGGTGAGGCCCTGTGCCGGAATATTTTCCTCCGACACAGGGAGGTGATGGTGGTGAGACAAGGACAGATGGAGTATGCAGTGGTTGAAGGGGTGATTGTTCCCTTTGTCATACGTGTCCTTTGTTTTTATGTATAGCAAAGGGCATACCAAAGACACAACTATTTATATTTAAAGTATTTTCTTTGCGCAAACACCGTCTGATAATAAAATGAGTTACAAAATTTTCACTTGTTACCCATAAAAAGGTGCAAAATACGTAATTTATGAAACCGGATTGTGACCGCCGGGGTTAAGAATGGGGATTAAATACCGACCAGTGTAGCTGCCGGAATCTTTAACCACATCCTCCGGCGGCCCTGCTGCCACAATCCTGCCCCCGCCGCTGCCGCCCTCGGGACCAATGTCCAGAATCCAGTCTGCTGTCTTAATTACATCCAGGTTATGCTCAATGATAACCACGGTATTACCGGCATGGGTGAGTCGCTGGAGTACCTGCAGCAGCATGCGGATGTCCTGGAAGTGCAGCCCGGTGGTGGGCTCGTCCAAAATATAAAGGGTGTCACCGGTGTCCTTTCTGGCAAGCTCCCGGGCCAGTTTAATCCGCTGGGCTTCGCCGCCGGACAAAGTGGTGGCGGCCTGGCCCAGTTTAATATAGGAGAGCCCCACATCCACCAGCGTATCCAGAATTCGGGTAATCTTGGTATGGGCGTCAAACAGTTCCCTGGCCTGTACTACGGACAGATCCAACACATCGGAAATGGAGTGGTCCTTGTACTTGATCTCCAGGGTGGATTTATTGAACCGTTTGCCGTGGCATACGTCACAGGGCACAAATACGTCAGCCAAAAAGTGCATCTCCACCTTGATGTATCCGTCCCCATGGCAGGCCTCGCAGCGGCCGCCCTTGACATTAAAGGAATACCGTCCTTTTTTATACCCCCGGGACTGGGATTCCGGCAGCATGGCAAACAGATCCCGGATGGGGTCAAACAGCTTGGTATATGTGGCAGGATTGCTGCGCGGGGTCCGACCGATGGGTTTCTGGTCTATGTTGATGATCTTGTTGATATGGGACAGTCCGGTGATCTTTTTGTGTTTTCCCACGCTCATCTGGGAGCCGTGCAGTTTTACCGCCAGGGCCGGATAGAGAATCTGGTTGATCAGGGTGGATTTACCTGCCCCGGACACACCGGTGACCGCCGTTAAAAGCCCCACAGGAATTTTGGCGGTGATGTCGGCCAGATTATTTTCACCTGCTCCGTGGATGGTGATCCATTTATTTCCCATGGTTTTGGGCATTCTTCGTTTTTCAGGTACGGCAATGGTTTCACGTCCGCTTAAAAATTGACCGGTGAGGGAAACCGGGTTTCTGCGAATCTGTTCAGGTGTGCCCTGGGCCACAATTTCCCCGCCCAGGTGACCGGCACCCGGGCCGATGTCCACAATCCAGTCCGAGGCCTCCATGGTCTCCTGGTCATGCTCCACAATGAGCAGGGTGTTGCCGATGTCCCGCAGGTGTTTCAGTGTGGACAGCAACTTGATGTTGTCTCTCTGGTGAAGGCCGATGGAGGGCTCATCCAAAATATAAAGCACCCCGGTCAGTTCAGACCCCACCTGGGAGGCCAGGCGGATGCGTTGGGATTCCCCGCCGGACAGTGTGGGACCGGACCTGTCCAGGGAAAGATAATCCAGGCCGACGTTCACCAGAAACCCCAGACGATCCCGAATCTCTTTGAGCAATTCGGCGGCAATGAGCTTTTTGCTGCCGGTCAGCTCAAGGGAAGAGATAAAATTATAAGCCTCTTTCACGGTCATCTCAGTGACATCCATAATGGAGTTGTCATTAATTTTGACATGCAGAATTTCATCCCGCAGCCGCCGGCCTTTGCATGCTGGGCAGATAGCCGACGTCATGAAATTGGTATAGTACTTTTTCTGGTGTTCGGACTGGGTATTTCTGTACCGGCGCATCAGGGTGTGGATCAGGCCTTCGTGGGTTCTGGAAAAACTGCCCTGGATCTTTGACGAGTTCCAGTTTACGGTCATTTGTTTGCTGTCCGAGCCATAGAGTAACAGGTCCCGCTGTTTTTTAGGCAGCTTTTTCCAGGGAATATCAAAATCAATACCCCACTGTTCCTCCATGGCCAGAAGCTGGCCCTTGCCCCAGGAATTTTCATTGTTAAACCGCGGTTTTTTGATGAAATAATTTTTCCAGGGGACCACCGCACCCTCGCGAATGGATAGATTGGTATCCGGCACCACTTTATCCGGATCAATGGCCAAAAGGGTGCCAATTCCGTTGCAGTCCGGACACATGCCCAAAGGCGAGTTAAAGGAAAAAATCTGGGGTGTAAGTTCGGGATAGGCAATGCCGCAACAGGAGCGGGCCTCACTCATTTTCAGATCTTCTCTGCCCACCATGTGAACAATGAGTTGGCCTGCGCCCAGTTTCAAGGCCGCTTCCACCGAATCGGTAAGCCGTTTTTCAAACGCGCCTTCGGACTTTACCACCAACCGGTCAATAACCACCTCAATGTGGTGCTTTTTGTTCCGGGCCAGGGTCTGGACATTTTCAAGGTCCTGGACCACCCCGTCCACCCGGACCCTTGCATACCCCTCGCGTTTGAGGTCTTCAAGGCGCTCCCGGTGTTCACCTTTCCGGTTTTCCACAATGGGCGCTAAAATCAGGATCTTAGACCCGTCAGGCAAATCCATAATCTGGGAGACCATGGCCTGGGCATGACCCCGTCCCACCTTTTTTCCGCATTTATAGCAGTACTGGGTTCCCACCCGGGCAAAAAGCACCCGCAGGTAATCGTAAATTTCGGTGATGGTCCCCACGGTGGAGCGTGGATTTTTGGACGCGGCCTTCTGTTCAATTGCAATGGTGGGGGATAGCCCCCGGATGGTCTCGTACCGCGGTTTTTCCATCTGCCCGATGAACTGGCGGGCATAGGAGGACAGGGATTCCACATACCGGCGCTGGCCTTCGGCAAAAATAGTATCAAAGGCCAGGCTGGACTTGCCCGACCCGGAAACCCCCGTCACCACCACCAGCTTTTTTTTGGGGATCTCCACATCAATATTTTTAAGGTTGTGTTCCTTGGCGCCCCGGACAATGATCCGGTCCAATTCCTTGGACCTGGAATCATCTTCTATGGGGTGCAGGGGGGTCAGGCTATCAGCAGCATAACTATCAGCTGTCTGGGTTACAGCGGCAGCAATATTCTTTTTCATGGGTCACCATGTTTGTTTTTGGTTACCCTAACAACGATAATCACCTGCTTTGAAAAGTAAAGTCCGGGTAGCAGGATCTTAATTAACGCTGGATTTGGATAATGCGAAGACTGCGAAGTCTTGTTTGGAAACAAGTGATGGGGGAGTCCTATCCCGATTATAAAGTGGACCCCAATGTCAAGACAGTTTTCTATTCAATTTAAGCGTCATCTCTTGGATTTTCGAGAGAATCATCAAGAAGCTTTCTGATGACAAAATAAATCCGGCGGCAAAGATGAAGGGTAAACCGCCGCCAGTTATATGTCGAAGAGTTCAGAAAATTGTAAGCAGCGTCCTTATCGACTTTAATCTTTTTGTTTTTCACAATGCCCTGGTATAAATTTTTGTTGTGAAATGCCAGGTTAAACAGGGCTGTAAAAATGGCAAGCGGTGATGCCCCTTTCGTTTTAACGATTCCTGATTGATTCAATAACGTACCAATTTTGAATTTTGTAAAAAAATCACTGAGTACGCCAATCTGTTCTGACTTTGTTATTTGATTTTGTAGGTCGGTAAGGGTAGTATTCATTTTGACGAATTTCCTTTGTCTGAAATGTTTGTTTAGTGGTAAACGAAGCATATCACATAAAGTAAAATTCGTCAATTTATATTGCAAATTCAGTTAGTTATGGTCTCATTCGCTGCTGTTTTTAAGCACCGAAAGTTGAGATTGTAAAATATCAATTAAAACGCAATAATAAAGCGCGCCAAAGTCATAGGAAAAAACAAATTGCAATCGCTCAAAATTTAAATATCAAAGTGTCGTTATAGTGTTATGAAATATAGCTCCCGATTGCGACATTGATGGCAGAAAAAACGAACATTTTCACCAGTCAAAATTTAAATGGATAAAACCCCTATTCTTTTATGCAGAAACCATCTAAAATAATTCGAAAAATAGGTTTAGCATCACTATCACTTATCAAAGGGATTTTGGACGCCATTTACTCAAAAAGCTAGATCGATAAAACCCTATGGCGGATTTTCCCTAAATGTTTAATTACACCCAATATTCGTTATGATAGTAGTGGTGCATTTTGTCAGAAACCAGGAATAGGCCTTTAACGTCGTGAAAAAAACATGCACAACCAAACTCCAATGTAGGTTCACAAAAGGAGGCGCAGGGTGAAAGTTCTGATAAAAGTTACCGTGGCTGCTTTGGCTATCATCGTAACAACATTTGCAGGATTCGGTCATACTGGTGAAATGCTTCACCAGGAAGCAGGGGCAAAATTATTGGCCGGATCGGTGCCTCCCTCATCAACCCTGAGAGCTTCAGGCGAGGACGCTTTTTTCCAACCACTGGGGCCTCGAAGAAATAAACTGCGGACCGGGAATGCCTATGGGATCACCATGGCAGAGGAGGCACTGCCGGTGGAGCAATTGCCCAGGATGGTGAATGGGCACCCGAGACTGCTTGTAAGACCATCTGAATGGAAGCATGGATTGTCGTTTGCACAGCTTCGTGCTCGTGCCAGGCAGGAGCCCTGGGCCAGGCAAGTGGCAATAGATATGAAAAAACCGCCCGACCATCCCTCTTCCTCATCCGTGATAACCCATCGTGCTCTGCTCTATTTGATAACTGGAGATGAAACTCTGGTACCCCGCATCGTTGAACGGATCATGGCGGCCAAGCCGCAGTATAATGTCGGGGGCGGGTTGGTTCAAACGGCGTTGTGGTTCGACTGGATTTATAATAGCCCCAGCGTTACCGAAGACCAGCGCCGTAGTATGGCAGATAAGATCGCCGAGGTGGCGCTGAAATGTGCCCGGATTTATGAGTCAGGGCATGCCTTTGACATCTGGACCCACCGCGGGTCACCTGGCTGGCCATCGGACGTGCTTGCCGCTGGACTTGTGCTGGATGATCACCCGGAGGCCGTTAAGCTCAGGCGCTGGGGGATGGGGTACTTTAAAAGAAATTACTTCCGGGCCTGGCAGCACAATGGCGGGTCCTGGATGCACGGCGGCAGTGCCTACAACATCGGTATGATCATGCCGCAGATAATCGCTTACTGGGCAAGTGCAGTGGAGGGCGAGGATATCTACGAAGTTATTCAAAGGGATTACGGCAACTGGCTGGAGGGCCACCTTCACTACATGATGGCTGAGGTTTTTCCGGACAAGACCCGTAGCGATGCAGTAGCTTGGGACTACAATCCGCCGGGACTCAGGATTAAAGGTAAAAGTTTTTATTGGACCATTGCCCGCGCCTATGGCAATTCTGAATTTTATGCCTTTCAGCGGTGGCTTAAGGAAGACCCCATGGGCGGGCCCTATGGGCGACTGATCCGAATTTTATTTTACAGCAAGGCAATTGATGGTAGAGCGGCAGACGGTGTACTCGACAAACCTTTTATAAAGCTCTGGGGAAGAAATGGATCAGGATATCTTCAAATGCGCAATAAAGGATGGGCTCCCGATGGTACGGTGATTGAGTTTAAATGCGGTGACTGGGTGTGGACCCACAGCCAGGCCAATCACGTCAATTCTTTTTGGATATTCAGCAAAGGTCGCCTGGCAGTGCAGGGGGGCAGTTATGGCCTGGACAAGTGCTGGCATGGGGGGGCTGGAAGTCATTATTTTACCCAAACGATCAGCAGCAATAGCATGTTAATTTTTCAGCCTGGAGAATTCAACCATGCAGGAGGATCAGGAGCCGGAGATCTTCTGGCCCCCGGGATTATCGCCAACCCTGGCGGACAGAGGATGAGATGGGCCTGCGGTCAGACCTGTTTTACCTTTGACGAGTATCTGCGCAGGAAATCAGAAGAAAGCACTGTCCAGGCCGGTTTGTTTGAAACCGGGGAGATCCTTGCCTTTGAAAAGGCCAAAGACAACAGCTATACATATGTATCCGGTGATGCCACCATGGCATACAATAATCCGCGATTCAGCTATTGGTATAAGGGGAAAAAGTCCGGGCGAGTCTGGAAGAATAAACCAAAAATTGATCTTTTTACCCGTTCCATGGTGTATCTGATGGAAACCAACAATCTTGTGATGTTCGACCGGGTGCAATCCCTGGATAAATCCTGGAAAAAATCCTGGCTGTGTCATTTTCAGGGCAAACCCGAGGTGTTGGATGGCAGGCTTATAAAAACCGAGGTGCCGGGCCACATAGACAGTTTCAATGGGGGCACCATTCAGATGACCTGGGGGGATGGTGTGCTTAAGCCGCCAAACCCCGATGATCCCGGAAGATTGTTTATCCGAACCCTGCTTCCTGAAGAGCAAATTATTCGTAGAGTCGGTGGGGATGGTTACGAGGCCTGGTGGAATGGCAAGAACCGCACGGGAGATTCAAAAAAAGCTAAAAGCCTTATAAAAAAGCTGGACGCTGGACGCTGGCGGATTGAAGTCTCACCGGCAATTCCTAAAAAATTTGATAATTTCCTGCATCTCATTCATATCGGCGACACAAAAACCGCAAAGATGCCCACAGTGGGGAAGATCGAGTCCGAAAATCATAGAATGGTCGGAGTTGCCGTGGGAGGGACGCTTGTGATGTTCGGACGCAGCGGTATGGTTGATGATGAGGTCTCCTATAGCGTTCCAAAGGGTATAATTGATCATTTGATTGTTGATTTGAAACCTGGCACCAGGTATTCAGTGGCTGGAACAGCTCAAGGGGAGAATAAAATCACAGCCAGTGAGGAGGGAACATTGCGGTTTGCTGTAAATGGCCCTGCAACCATCAAACTTACCCCGGAGAGGTGATATATGTTGATCAAATCTACATTCATTTTCACAGGTCGCTCAATTGTATTGTTCTCTGTGATCTTACTTTCTTTTTTCTTTATTTCTCCGCACGCCTCAGATGCCAGAGACGTATTGGAAACCGATCCTTTTTATCAAAGACTTAAAGAGATCTGGTCCAAGGTGGATATGGAAAGGGATCTGGAGTATTGGCGGGCGCCGGAACGTACCCCCGGGAAAGTTTTATGTGAGGTGCCGGCTGTCAATGATTTCTGGGTGAGTTGTGACCGTTGGCCGGATGGTTCCGACCCACGGCGTTTCGGCCTGGATGCTTTGCGCCTTTCCAACGCCAAAACCGATCATGAGAAAGCTCTGGCTGTATATCGTTGGGTGCGCCGGTGGATGATTTTCAACAATAAAAAAGGATGTCCCACCGAACGGTTAAATCCTGATGTTACAGGTCGCCCCTGGGTCAACCAGGCTGATAAGCTGCTGAATGGGTATGGCGTTCATTGGTGCGGCGGACAGGCCCGGGTGGTGGAGCAGGTTTGGCGGGCACTGGGCTACAGGGCTGAAAAGGTAGTCAGGGGAGGCCACACCATCGTTGGGATGCACTATCAGGATTATGACGGTATCTCTCGCTGGCACGGCCTGGATGTTTCCCACAGTGCTGTGGGCTGGCACAGCTCCTACAAGCGCCTGCTGAGCCTGGACGAACTGTCCAGCCAATGGTACGCTTTTTATTATCAGTATGGCCTGCCTGGAAACGGGCACCTTTATTTCAACGACCATCCCATGGAATTATCTTTTCGACGTGGCGAAACCCTGGAGCGGTTATGGGGAAATGTGGGTAAACCATACCAGGACAACGTTGCCCAGGGAAAAGGAATGGCTGAAAAAGTTCCTGCCTTTGAGAGGGGGCCTTACTTCCCATTTACTTACGGCAACGGAATTTGGCGCTATAAACCCGATTTTTCTCGGCCTGACTGGGAAAAGGGGCTCGCAGCTCCATTGGTCAACATGGTGTCAGAAAAGCTGCAACCGGCAAAGGTAAGTGCTCCGGCAACCGCTGTTTGGTGTTTTCGCACCCCCTACATTATTTCTGATGCTGAAGTCAGGCTCAAGATCTTTCGTAAAACCACCCGAGAAAAAATTAGTATATCCCTATCACCAGACAATGGTAAAACCTGGAAAAAAGTATGGGCATGCCCGGATCATGTTCTGGGGGAACAAGACATAGTTGTTCCCATATGCGATAAATTCGAGGTTGCTGAAAAGGGAGCGCGCCCCCCTGGCGATTTCAACTCTCCTTTTGGCAGATATGCCTATCAGTTGAAATTAGAGCTTTTTACATCTGGCCAACCAGGCGACTGTCGTGTAGAGGCCATTGATTTTGAAAATACGGTGCAGCTAAACCTTTATTCGCTGCCGCAGCTACATCCCGGAAAGAATAAAATTTTGGTTCGGGGTAGTATTGAACCGGGTGAGGCCGTCCAAATAAGCTATGTCTGGGATGATCCAACGGGAAAAGACCGACGCAATGTCACACATGTTGAAAAGTCTCCCTACACATATGAGATAGTTGCGGGTGGAATCAAATGGGAAGATTGCATCTGCAAGTCTATCACCATCGAAGCGGTGGCTGCCACCGGGCAGGGGAATCATACTATTGTCAAAGAGAAACTGTCCAGGTACATAGTGGATAAAAAACTCCCCCCGGTAGAACAGACCATGGGCCGATGGAACGGACAGCCCCTTAAAAAGAATCTTCCCAAATTGACAGACGTACGGGCCGCAACCCGGGATATAAAACGATTTAAACGCATGATGCGGGCAGCAGTGATGATTGCTGATCCCCAGACCTTTGATGCATTCAAGGAATTATCCTACAAAGAATCTTCCCCGAATAACAAGCTTTTGGCTTTTGTTGGCATGTACCGATCAAATCCGGAAAAAGCGCGGTCAGTTCTGCTCGATATTCTTAGTGATCGAAATGGTAGCCGGGTGGTGTGGAGCAAGGGCAAGGATAAAAAAGATTTAGGATGGGGGCGGGAGCAATCCTGGTGTGTGGGTGGAACCGTTATAGGTTATATCGTTGCCGAAGCCCAGTGGAAGGAGTTTTTACCGGGGTTGCTGAATGTCCTTGCCAGCAAGCAATGTTTGCCAGGCTGGGGGCCGCGCTATGGAACGGTGAGAGTGATCGGAAGGCTTGGTGTCGGCAATAAAGAGGCAGCCGAAGCCATTCGTGGGGTTCTGGAGCATAAGTACCGCAAGGAACACGGTGACACCCTTATTGCTGCCGCTCTGGCAGCCGGGCAAATTGGGGATCCGGCAGCTATACCAGCATTAAAAAAACATCTTGAAAGGGACTATTGGCCCCTTAAGCACAATACAGCCCTTGCATTAAGTCAATTGGGTGATAAGTCCATTCGTCCTAGGATGCAAGAGTGGTTAACCGTTGTTTTTGATGAGAACTTCAGGGGGTATGCGGCCGAGGCCCTTAAAAATATTGGTGATCCAGGCTCGATCAATTCCCTTGAAAAGGCTTTGGCAGTAGAACCTTTCCCCTGGGTTCGTCTTAAGATGGAGGCTGCCGTGAATGCCTTACGCAAATAAAAAGACAGGGATGGAGTTGATAAAATTCGTGTAGGATTAGAAAAACAGGGAGTTGAATCCTCCATATCCATGGATGGCGGATCCAATAATATTGATGGCGTCACCCTATGTGCAATTTTCAGACGCTAACGAGGCCATCAAAATATAATGGATCTCGACCATAGAGACGATTAATGAAACTCGACAGTCGTGAGTTTTGATTCTTAACCCCGGTGTTTTTTTTGATAAATAAAGGGCGCACGAATCCTGGTTAAAATGTAGGGGGAATGGGCTACCGTTTTAAGCCGGGACATTTTTTAATTTCAAATAGTTATCTGAAACAGTATTTTTATACTGCTGTGGCAAGGGCAAATCGTCCATTCTATGAACAACCCATTCAAAAAGGTCTGGAAATTCTTTACCAAATATCGTGTGCGGATCTGCCTGACCTGAATCCATAACTGCATTCAGAAAAAAAGGGTTCCCATACCTGTTCCAGGATCTGGGATATGGCCTGCTGGATAAACCGGTCCAGCACCGTGGGTATTCCAAGTAAACGGACACCGCCGTCCGGTTTGGGGATTTCCCGGGTAATGCTTTGTTGGCGCCTATATTAAAAGTCATACTTCCAATATTTCAGCTTGCAGCAGTTTTTCTGCTCTCTTGAATTCGTTCTCTATCTGTAGAAACAAACTGGGCGTATCCGTCAGTACGTTTCTCCTTGCTTTTTCTTCCAGATCTCTGAGCAAGGCTGATAATTTCATAGCACCCAGGTTCGCACTGCTTGATTTCAGACTATGGGCGATGGAACAGACCGTGCCGGCATCTTTGTCGCAAATGGCCTGCTGCAGGTTCTCCAATTGATTCGGCGTCTCTTCAACAAACAAGTTAATAATCCGGCTCAAGAGGTCTGCAGCCCCTTGGCCTTGCAATGAGCGAATATTGTCCAGTGCCTTCTGGTCTATCACATCAGCGTCTGCTGACGCAGCAACTTCCATGGCTACAGGGGAGAGACTTTGTTCCGGCGACTGTTGAGGGGCTAATTTCAGGTTGTCCGGTAACCAGCGTTTCAGAATTTCTATAATTTGATTTTGCCCAAACGGTTTACTGATATAATCATCCATTCCGGCAGCCAGACATTTTTCCCGGTCGCCACTCAAGGCATTTGCCGTCAGAGCAATAATCGGTGTGTGTGTGCCTTTTTTAGCCTTGTTTTTCTGCTGACGGATTTTACCTGTGGCTTCATAACCGTCCAAACGCGGCATCTGACAATCCATAAAAATCATATCGTACAAACTGTTTTCAGCGCAAGAAACGGCTTCTAATCCATCGTTAGCTAAATCAACTTGACAGCCAAGTTTACGCAAAACAGCTTCAGTCACCTGCTGATTGACAAGGTTGTCTTCAGCTAAAAGAATTTTAGCATCAAACGTTATAGTTTCTTTTTTCAGATTGTATTTGGTGATCAATTCATGGGTTTCCGACGGACTCCCGTTCATCAATGTGACCAGGCTGTTATACAGGTCAATCTGCCGAACCGGTTTCGTCAGATAAACCTTAATCCCGGCCTCTTTGGCCAGTTTACCATCTCCGCGAATCCCGGCTGAGGTAAGCATGATCATCCTGGTACTGCTGATAGATGGATCTTTCTTGATCAATCGCGCGACATCCAGTCCGTCCATCTTTGGCATGTGCATATCCAGAATAACCATATCAAACGGTTCCCCGGCGGCGGCAGCCTGACGCAGCTTGGCCAAGCCTTGAATGCCATTTTCTGCGCTATCCTGTTTGCCCCCCCACGTGGCCAGTTGATGAATCAACAGATTCCGGTTGGTTGCGTTGTCGTCAATGATCAAGCCGCGTACCCCCTGCAACTCAAGAGCTGGTACCGCGGCAACAATAGACGTTGTTGATGCTTTTTTGCAAGTGAGGGTAAACCGGAACTCTGCCCCCTGACCGGGTTGACTGGAACAACTGATTTCACCGCCCATCAATTCCACCAGCTGCTTGGAAATCGCCAAACCAAGGCCGGTTCCTCCATATTTACGGGTGGTCGATTCGTCGGCCTGAGAAAACGGTTGGAACAACCTTAACTGATCTTCCTCACTCAAGCCAATCCCGGTGTCGCGAACCAAAAATTGAACCTTGGTCGTCTCTTGGCTGTCTTTGATATTTCTGACCTGCACCACCACTTCTCCCTGATCCGTAAATTTGATTGCGTTGGAGAGCAGATTGGTTAAAACCTGGCGGATCCGACTCGGGTCAGAGCTGATATCCGAATGCAGGTCTGCGGCAAGATCGACGATGAGCTCAAGTTTTTTTTCGTGGGCTTTTTGAGCAAGCATCTGAGCGACATCATTGACCAGGGCCGGCAGATTGAAATTGATCGTTTCCATCTCCAGTTTTCCGGCTTCAATTTTGGAAAAATCGAGAATATCATTAATGACGGTCAACAACGATTGGCCGGAAAGAATGATCGTTTTCAGGTAATTGCGCTGCTCTGGGCTCAGCTCAGTATCCAGCACCAGCTCGGCCATTCCCAGAACCCCGTTCATCGGGGTGCGGATTTCATGACTCATATTGGCTAAAAACTGTGACTTTGCCTTGCTGCCCTGCTTGGCCTGTTCTGCCAGAATAATGGCTTCATCCATAGACTTTTTCAGCTTGGCGGTACGATCTACAACTTGTTCTTCAAGGGTACGGAAGTTTTGCTCCGCTGCATTGCGATAATCATGTAATCGACTTGCCATCTGGTTAAAATTATCAGCCAGGATCCCGAACTCATCCTTTGAGTGAACCGTTAAAGGTTTGTAATTGGCATTTTTCAGATTGATCGATTTGACTGCGTCGGTCAACGTGACGACAGGTTTGAGGATGAAGTGTCGCAACCCGAGCAGCAACAGGAGACAAACTGTCAAGCCGGTTAAAAGAGTCAGAATGATCACCAGTTTGCCCACCGACCAGCTTTCTGCCATCAATTCCTGTTCCGACAGTGAGCTGATCAGAAAGAGCCCTGGATCAATCCGCGTATATTGCAGAACACAGTTCATATCCATAAATCGAGCAGACGTCGCGGATAGAACCTTGGACGGGTGGGCCGAATCCTGTATTTTGCTTAACAATGGTTGCGGCACAATCGTGCCGATTAATGCCGGGTTCCTCCCGGCGATGACAGTACCTGTGTCATTGATGAAAAATATGTTTCCCTTTGTTTCTTCCTGGAGTTGACGAAGGATTTTATCCAGCCATTCAAGGCCTAGGGTAATGGTTAAAAAACCCCGCAGTTTCGGTGTTGTTGTTTTCTCATTGACGGAAGTATCAATCAAGTCGAGCCTTTGACTGACCAACAAAGCATAATTATCGGTGTCCTGATTTTTAAATACAATTGTTGTTATAGAAGATTTTTCTGTTGAAAGTTTTTTAAAATAGGGCGTGTCACCTTCAAATTCGGTCTTGTTGGGAATGTTTTTCACAGTAATTCGGGTGTCTTCATAACCATCAGGAAGAATGAGCCGAATTTCGTAATATTCAGGATAGACCTGCTGATAATCGCTCAGTAAACGCAACAGAGTTGGTTGCAGCAGTGAATAGCGGTCCTCTTCATCGTCAATTAAAATATATTTTTGAATGAGTTTGTCTTTAGACAACAACAGTGCATTTTTTTCTGCAGACTGTTTGATGGAATGCGCCTGAACATTGAGTTGTTTAAGAAAGTTTGCCCGTTCTGTCATGACGGAATGATGCGCTGTCTGCGTAATCTTAACGACACTTACCCCGCCGATAATAAGCAGGGGGACAACGACCAATGGCAGAAACGTGAGGAGTGTTTTTGTTCTAATTCGCATAAAATGAATATTTTTTTATATTTTATTTCGGGTAACGTTCAGAAATATGCTGTTGCGAATTTTATTAATTCGGGCGGGTAGTTTGGTATCAATTTCGCATTTTTCCAAAACTGTTTTTCCAGGATAAATTGTCGGATCATTGAGAAACTCTTGTGGCAGCAATTTTTCTGCCGCCGCATTTGGTGTCGCATAATACATATATTCAGCGTGTTCTGCGGCATTTTCAGGTTCATTGAGAAAGTTGATGAAATCCATAGATAGCTTTTTCTTTTCACTTTTTGCCATCACGACAAGATAGTCAACCCACAAGATACTGCCCTCGACAGGAACCACATAGGTGATATCCTCATTGATCTCCTGCAGGGTCAGAGCATCCCCACTATAGGTGACAGCAGCCAGGATTTTGCCACTGACAAGGGCTGATTTTTCTGTGACGGAGAGAACATCATATTTCGTGACGTAGGGCTTTTGGGCCAGTAACAGTTTTTCGACCTCTTTATAGGCGTTCAAATCATTCGCATTGTTGATTGAGTAATCAAGCGCTTTCAAACCGATATCGATTAATTCTCTGTTTTGTGGCAGCATGAAGATTTTACCATGCAGGCTTTCCGGCGGTTTGATGATATCGAGCCATGAACTTATTGGCGATTGCACCAGATCAGAACGGTAGGCGATTCCAACAGTCCCCCAGAAATAAGGTACGCTGTACTCTTTAGACCCTTTATATGCATTCCCCCACCGGGGGATGATATGGCGGATGTTGGGGATGTCATCTTCCGAAATTTGAGTCAGCCATCCTCTGCGGATATAGCCAGGGAGACTATTGCCATCGACAAGGGCAACATCAAAGTTCTGGCCATCGGTAGACAGCAGAAGACTGTCGCGACTATCGTCACTGGGAAAAGTCACTGTATGAATTTTAGCGTTAAATTTTTCTTCAAATTTTTTTTGCAAATCCGGACTTAAATCTTGACCCCAGTTGAGAAACGTCAGCTCCTGAACCGGTTCCGCATATGTAACGCTACAAAAAGAAACAGTGACAATAACACTTAAAACAATCATTTTTAATGGTAGGTATCTCACTTAACTCTCCTTTCTTGTTTTCTCATGATTTCTGGAGTCTTTGAATATAACCTTTGTCAAGGCGTCGCCAAGTCATCATTAACCATCAGAATCAAAAGAGTTATAAATCTTTCATCAGAAGTCTCTTAGATGCAAGAGTGGGATTGAATTGATTGTAAATAAAAAAAATATGCATTAAGTTTTATTCGTCATGGCAGGAGATGCATCCCTCCCATTTAGAAGTATTCCTGTTTTTTTAATTTAGTGGATTTGGCCACACTATTGGCTGAAACTGATACTATTATAAAGACAAGATTCATGAAAGACAAAATTCATGTCAACGAAGCTCATTAAACGTCCGTAATTTATTATGGCATATCGTTTTTTCGAATTCTGAATTTCATGATAGCCGCTCCAAGGCCATTCTAAGGGATATGAGACAGTTCCTGTTCGTACCATGTTCATATCAATATAAATCAGACAATTGATGAAATGTGAATCAGCTTGGACAGCAGTTGCATGGTAACGATCTTCCCAATAACGGCCATGGGCCGCCTTGAACGTTCGTCAGCGTGCCCATAACAAACCATGAAAGAATTCAGGTCGTTGGTAGTTCTTTCATATAAATCCCTTTCCGTTTCTTTCTCATGTTATCTTCTTGAGCGGTCTGACCGGCAACAACTTGCATTGATCGAGGAATTGTATCCCGTATGGGCCATTCAAAATTGATATTAAACTACGGACAAATTACATCGTCTATCAATCCATTTCAATGGGTTGACTTCCGGAATCTGATTAGCATCCTATAATAAACGACAATAAAAAAAGGATGTAATGATGAGCCGAGACTATCCGTTTGAAACCGGCGTATACCGCCCGCCCAGTGAAGGGGGCAGCGCGTCCCTGCTGGTTCGCTTTACCCGTAACTGCCCCTGGAACCACTGCACCTTCTGTACCATGTATAAGGGGAAAAAATTTAACTTAAGACCCTTGGCGGAAATTAAAGCCGATATCAATGCCATGGCAAACCTTGTGGTTGATCTCCAGGCCGAATCAAAAGCACTGGGGCACGGCGGCCAGGTCACCCGGAACGCCATTCTGGCATTGCTTGAAAAAGCACCCGATTTAAACCGGCATCCGGGCGCGGACATGCTGATCCAGTGGATGGCGGTGGGCGGAAAGACCGCATTCATACAGGACGGCAACTCCATGATCATGCCGCCCCAGGACTTGATTGCCGCATTGACCCATCTTAGACAAACCTTTCCTTCCATTGAAAGAATCACCACCTATGCAAGGGCACGGACCCTGGCCCAACGCTCCCTTGAGGACCTGAAGGCCATACGCGCAGCCGGTCTTAACCGGCTCCACCTGGGCCTTGAAACCGGGGATGATGCCCTGCTCAAGCAGATCAAAAAAGGGGTAACGGCAGACGGCCATATTGAGGGGGGTAAAAAGGCCATGGAAGCCGGCTTTCAGGTATCAGAATACTGGATGCCCGGCCTTGGCGGCAAGGAGATGACAGACCAGCACGCCGAGAATACCGCCCGGGTGCTCAGCGAAGTCAATCCCCATTATATCCGGTCCCGACCCTTCAGACCCGCGCCCGGTACCCCGATGGCAGACCAGGTCAACCAGGGGCAGATCACCCTGCTTGATCCCCGGGAACAATTACTTGAACTGCGCCGCATGGTCCAGAACCTGGAAGTCTCCTCCAAGGTTTGCTTTGACCACATGGGCAACTATTGGCGCACCGCCTCGGGGGACCTGGTCCTCCACCATGAATATGAAGGCTATCAGTTTCCGGATGAAAAACAGGCGGTCCTGGACCGCATTGAACTCGGGCTTGCCTATAAACAGGAACCTGTCCGATTTCTTAATTTTTAGGGATTGATGTCAAATTTTAATATTACAGGTAATTTATAGGAACCAAGTAGACCCTTTACCCCAGAAAAGGAAACACAAATGTCAGAGGAGAAGACCCGGCAGGAAAAAATTCAATCTTGGCATATGAATCGTCGTAAATGGTATCACATTTATTTTTTTGCAGGCGTGGGAATCAATTTTTTATTGTATTTCACAAAACCTTATGGATTTGATCCCAGCGGTAGTATTCTCTGGGGCTCGTTTTTTGGCATTGCAATTCCTCTTGCCACCATGTTTGTCTGTATTTTTATTCATGAAAAAATCATCGGGGTGTAGCGTGAGTCTTAGAACCTTTATTTTTGGCGTATTATTTTTACTTTGGACGGGAGCTGTGTCCCAGGCAGACGTGCTGTTTACCCATGAAGAAAAAAGCAACGAATTCATGTTGGGTGAAACCAGTGCCAGAACACTGGTGGGTTATACTGGTGATGTCAAGTACGCTGATAAGAAGACCCGGTATGAGTCAGGCCTTTTAAAACGTTTTTTCGGCAAGGTTAAAACCGGCAGAAATACAAGCGAGTTTGACTTGAAGGCAAATACGGTTTCAGAAGTGGACTGGGCAAATCGCTATGTCTATGTTTACCCGATTGCAAATATTTCCGATCCTGAATGGCACCGGAAACGAAGCCCCATGATAAAGGAACGCCGGGAGCTGGTTGAACAAAGATATGAGGTGTCACCCCCCCAAATATCTTTTGAATTCAGCAAAGAACCTGAAACAGTAAATGGATATTCAACCAAAAGAGTGGATATCAAACTAAATCTTGAAACCACTGACAAGAAAAAAAATGCAAAAAGTCTTACAAGGATAACCCAGTCATTATGGCTTTCCACTGAGGTTAAAGGATATGATCTTTACACAAATTTTAACAAAGCGCTTTCCAGGAAAACAGGAGTAAACGGCTACAGGCTGGGACTTTTAGGTGACCTTTTAAGTTATTACCCCCAGGACCTTGCCTCAATTGAGGATGACCTTGCCAGGGTAGACGGTTATACCGTGAAGGCAAAATTTCTTCTTGAAGGATCATATATCCAGACTTTTGAGGACAAACCGCCCAAAAAAACAGATAAGGTTTTCAAGGATGAAACCTCGGTGTTAACCCGTGTTCAGGAAATACCGTCTCTTGATTCAAGCTTGTTTCTGGCACCTGAAAGCTTTGCCAGAAAAAAGATAAAATAAACGAGGTGAGACTTTTGCGGTGACATCAGGTTGGCGCTGAATAAGGACCGCAGACAAAGCCCGGCATTGAAGCCGGGCTTTGTCTGGTTAAATATTTAAGGCCCAAGCTCAAAATAAAACCTTCCATATGGTTTGCCTTTTCATCCGTCTTCTTCGTTGTGTCAATGGGTACATATATTTAATATGCTCCCATCGTCACGCCTTGAATACGAACAAAAATTCTAAACCATATTTTGGAATGTTTTATTCCGATCATGGGCCTAAAGTTGTGCAGCATTTATCTATATCTGTTTAGACTGCGGCTGCCTGGGCCTTAAATCCCTTACATATTTCTGGATGGCCTCTTCGCTGTTCCTGGGCGTGATAAGACTCACACCGATATAAAAAAAAAACCCTATAAATACCCAGTAAAATTGATGGGGGGTCGACAGCTTGTTGGCCGGATCACTTAAGAAAAACCAGTGGTAGCTTCCCAGGTGATATTTTGCATACATCCATGACCCTGTGGAACAGGCGGTCATTACAATGATATTAAGTGCTGCGGCAATGGTCGTGCCCCTTTCCCACCACAGACCAAGGATGAGTGGCGGACCGACGGAACAAAGGATTACGATAAATGCAGCACCTGAAATATCGAGTACAAGCGCCGGTGGTTTAAAGGAAAACAGTGCACAGACCAATATAATAAAAATTGTCATACACCTGGTACACTGAACCGGTTTTTCCTCAGGCCATGTAGATCCGAAAACCTTGCCGATAAGGTCGCGGCCAAGAACAACATTCAAAACCATGGTCCAGCCGGCTGCGGTAGCCATGGCAATCGCAAGTCCTCCGGCAGCAATGACGGCCAGCAGAAACGGGCTGTTTAACGCTTCGTTGGCAGCGATCATGGAGTAATCCGTAACGGATGCACCTGCAACGCCGTATGCGGTTTTCATGTGTTTTAACAGACCCATGGCGCTGTTAATGCCTTCTGTCTGCATAAGCGGATGCAGCTGCTCTATCAAAACCTTGGTTCCGGTTCCGATGATGACAAGCCCACCATACATGGCACCACCGATAAGAACAGCCCAGAAAACACTCCGGCGGGCTGATTTGATATCCTGGGTTGTGAAGAACCTGACAACCGTATAAGGCATGGCGGAAAAACCAAAATGCCATACAAAAAAGAAACCGACCACGCCGGTCCAGGTACTCATCAGAGGATGGGAAGCCGTTTCCGAAACATAAGGCATATTAAAGAATGTGGGGCTGTTTGCCAGAACCGCATCTGTAAGGCCGTTAAGTCCGCCGTAATGGCTTATTACATAAAACATTGCCACAAGTGAGCCCACGGTCATGGCAATCCCCTGGAAGGCAGTGGAAAGGGTGGTTGCAACCATGCCGCCGTAATAAATATATGCAAAGATAATTACCGAGGCCAGGATGACGGAAATAGTAAAGTTAACCTTTAAGATACAAAGCAGGAACAGTGCAGTACCAACAATTGAGAGGATAACATATGCAAAGCCGCCGATAACCGTCGGGATGGCAGCCCAGAGCCTCATCCACCTGGTTTCGTATCGGTCTGCATAGTAATCGGTAAAAGATGTGGGTTCATACTTTCTTAAAGGCGCTGCCGTCAGAAGCGTGGCAATAGGCATGCCGCCGATAATGCCGACCAGAGCCCACCAGAAAGGATAACCAAGAAGAAAGATAAATGCCGGAAGCCCCAGAAAACTTGCCGGGCTGAAATAGGTTGCGGCAAGGGCACTGCCGTTTACAAAAGGACCGACTTTCCGACCTGCAACATAAAAATCAGAGGCATCAAGAGAGGCTTTTCGTGAGGTCCAGCCAATGTAGAAAATGACAAGAAAATAAGCAAGTGCGCCGAGTAAAACAATTGGATTAACGCTCATATTTCACCTTCTTCCTGTTTCAGCTTTTCCTCTCTTTTCTCTTCAGACCAGTAGAATAAAAAAGAGATGATAATGTTGATGATCCAGAGGCCGAAAAGCCAATTGTAAAGATAGCAGGCCGGAAAACCAAAGACTTTCTTCAGTGGAAGTCCCGGAATCGTCATCTCCAGAATAATGAAAAGAAACACCCAAGAATACATCAGACCTGTGCCTGCCCAGAAAATTTTTGGCATGCCTTTGAACATAGAATCCTCCAGTTTTTAGGATGGTTTTATGTAGCCCCGGAAGGCCGATATTTTTTCCGGCTTCCGAGTCCCTTAAATCTTAAAGTTCGGTTAAGCAATATGTGTCTTTTTGCCGCCTTGTGCGCTGCTGTAGTGAAATCTGCCGGCTGCTTTAATGTGCATGGCAAGGCCGTTTTCATCTAAGCTACTCTCTTAAGGTGTCTGCATCTGCTCAAAGGTTTAACCATAAAAGTTGTAATCAGCAGGGTATAAAAATGTATTGGGGATACAAATATGAGAGCTGACGGAATTTAACAATCAGCAAATGCCTGATTTTAAATGTGAGCAAAATCCTGATGGGAGATAGGATTTTTGCCTAGGGAGAAGCCATATATATGATGTATTTCCTGTTTATAACTTTTGAAAATATAAGTAATACGAGGCCGTCACTGATGGTATGATTGAATCTTTTTCCATAATTATCGAGCGGTCATAATTTATCCACTTGATTAATTCAATCGATTGAACTAAATCTGATGGAGCAGATCAAAAACACAAACTGGGAGACCTTGTGGTTAAAAAAAAGAACGCCCCCGACACCAAAGATCGTCTGCTTGACGCCGCCATAGACGTATTTGGCAGACATGGCTTTGATTCGGCCACCACCCGGATGATTGCCAAAGCAGGCAACGTGAACATTGCCGCCATCCCCTATTATTTCGGGGGCAAGGGCGGGCTTTACCAGACCGTCATCGATCATATTGTTGACCAGATCAAAAAGGAAGCCGGAGAGCTGCTGGAACAAATTGACGAGACGACCTTCACCAACGATAGCGGTCGGCAGCAGGCCCGGGAACTGATGCAGGCCATTCTCGAACGATTTATTCATTTTATTGCCGGTTCGGAACAAGGGCAGCGTTTCTCCAGAATCCTCCTGCGGGAGCAGATGTTCCCAAGTTCTGCCTATGACACTATTTTTGAAGGGTTCCTGAAACCTGTGCTTGATGCGTTGTCCACCCTGATCATGGCGACATCCGGAAAATCCGATCCCAGGCAGGCAACATTTAAAGCCATGACGCTCATGGGCCAGGTGCTGATTTTCCGGGTGGCCCGGGAGACCATTGTCCGGGGGCTTGACCTTGAAGGGTATTCCCCGGAAGAACTGGAAGAAATCCGCGCCGTGATTGTGGGCAATGCCCTGGCAATCACGTCAACGCCAAGCCAATAGAGAATAAGGAAATTGTTATGAAAAAAGTATTACCTGTCATCATACTGATCCTTGCGGCAGCCGGTGCGTATATGTATTGGCAGAATCAGAACAAAAAACAGGATGAAAATGCCGGCATCTTCAAAATTTACGGCACCATCGATATTCGCGATGCATCCCTTGCGTTCACAGAACAGGAACGGATTGAAGCAATTCTGGTCGAAGAGGGCATGCGTGTAAAAAAAGGCCAGGTGCTGGCAAAACTTCGCACGGCAAAACTCGATGCCGCCATCAAGGAACTCACGGCCCGGATCGCGGCCCAGCAGGAGACCGTGGCCAAACTGGAAGCGGGCAGCCGGTCCCAGGAAATTGACCAGGCCCGGGCCGAGGTGCAGGCAATCATGGCCCGGGTGGCAAATGTCACCCGCACCGTAAAACGCCTCAAAGCCACCTCCCGATCCGGGGCCACCAGCATTCAAAATTATGATGACGCAAAAGCACAACTAAAGGTTGAACAAGCCCAGCTGGCTGCCGGCCGCAAAGCCCTGGATCTGCTCATTGAAGGCCCACGCAAAGAAGATATCGCCGCAGCCCGACACCAACTTGATGCGCTTGGGGCAAGCCTTGATCAGCTTCAGGTGCGCCTGTCCGACATGATCCTGATCGCACCTGCCGACGGTATCATTCAGTCCAGAATCCTGGAACAAGGGGAACTTGCCGGGCCTTCCAAGCCCGCTTTTGTCCTGGCACTTTGTGATCCCAAATGGGTCCGGGCATACATCCCCGAGCCCATGCTGGGAAAAATCAATCTGGGCATGACCGCCCAAATTTTTACGGATACGTTACCCGGGCAGCCATTGGACGGATGGGTGGGCTTTATTTCACCCGTGGCGGAATTTACCCCCCGGGCTGTGGCCACCGAAGACCTGCGCACCCAGCTGGTATACGAAACCCGGGTATTTGTAAAAGATCCAAAGGATATGTTACGTCTGGGCACACCCGTAACCGTGGCCATTAATAAAAATCAAACCGACGCCCGGCCTGCTGTTCCGGCAGAAACTGCGAACTTATCCCGGGAATCGGTGGAATAGGATATGAACAGCAGCGTGAGCCGCGTAAGCGTGGCATTGCCAACAAAGGATACGGGCGTTGAAAATATGCCCTTGATGCATGCAGACCGCATATGCAAAACCTTTGACACCCCAAGCGGTAAAAAAATCCAGGCCCTGGATGGAATCAGCCTCAAAATTGTCCAGGGCCGGGTAACCGGTCTTGTGGGCGCGGACGGTGCGGGAAAAACCACCCTGATTCGCATTGCCGCAGGTCTTTTAGTGCCCACGACCGGACAGATGAGCCTGCTGGGACTGGACAGCGTGGAACACAGTCTGGAAATCCAGAGCCGTGTGGGGTATATGCCCCAGAAATTCGGTTTGTACCAGGACCTGACCGTGATCGAAAATCTAAGACTTTATGCGGATCTTCAGGGTGTTGCCTTAAAAGAACGGCACGCCCGCTTTGACAAGCTGCTGACCATGACCGATCTTACCCCGTATACAAAAAGACGGGCAGGCGCCCTTTCCGGCGGCATGAAGCAGAAATTGGGCCTGGCCTGTGCCCTGATAAAATCCCCTGAATTACTCCTGCTGGACGAACCCACCGTGGGCGTAGACCCGGTGTCCCGGCGGGAGCTTTGGAAAATCGTTTATGACCTGGTGGAAAATGACAGGATCGGGGTCCTGGTCTCCACAGCCTACCTGGATGAGGCACAACGCTGCGACCAGGTCAAGGTGCTGCACCAGGGGCGCCTTTTGGCCCAGGGCAGTCCGGACAGCTTTACCGCCAAAATGACGGGCCGGGTGTTCCTGGCCGGCCCGGATGAACAGATACGAGCCAGACAGATTTACACCCGGCTGGCCGGACAGGAAGGCATTGCAGACGCCACAATCCGGTCCGGGCGGGTGCGGGTGGTGCTTGACAGCGCGGTATCCCCGGAAAGCGACAACACCCCGGATACCGGAAAGCAGAAAATTGCAAGCCTGCTGAACCGGGCTGCCGACACAATAACAGCGGCAGACCCGGTCTTTGAAGATGCGTTTATGGCCCTGATCCCAAGGGGCGATGCCCAGCTTCATACGCCATCTTCAGATCAGACAACGCCATGGGTTCCGGGGTCGTCATCCGGGGATGATGCGGCCGTCATAACAAACAATTTATGCAAAAAATTTGGAGATTTTACGGCGGTTTCAGACCTCACCCTTGATGTCCGCCAAGGTGAAATCTTTGGATTGCTGGGTCCCAATGGCGCCGGCAAAAGCACTACATTCCGCATGCTGTGCGGGCTGTTACCCGCCACATCCGGGGACATCCGGGTGGCGGGCCGCAATCTGCGGCGATCCCGTGCCAAAGCCAGGGCACGCCTGGGATATATGGCCCAGCAGTTTTCACTTTACGGCCAGCTCAGTGTGGTGGAAAACTTTAAATTTTTTGGCAGGGCATACGGCCTTTCCGGCAAACAGCTCAAAAACAGAATGGCCTGGGCCTTTGATGAATTCGGGCTGAACGCCTGGCAGGACAAACCGGCCGGAGAGCTTCCCGGCGGATACAAACAGCGTCTTTCCATGGCCACGGCCCTGCTCCACGAACCGGACATCCTGTTTTTAGATGAGCCCACCTCCGGGGTGGACCCCTTTGCCCGTCGGGAATTCTGGCTGCGCATCAACGGGTTTGCCGAACAGGGGGTCACCGTCATCGTCACCACCCATTTTATGGAAGAAGCAGAATACTGCGACCGCATGGTGATCATCAGCCGGGGCAAAACCCTGGCCATGGGCACGCCGGGGGAAATCCGCAGCCTGGCCCGGACACCTGAAACCCCGGCCCCCACCATGGATGATGCCTTTATCACCCTTTCACAAGGAGACCGGTCATGACCCGTTTTTTCATGCGCCTTTTCGGGGTGCTTCGCAAGGAGACCCTCCAGATCTTAAGGGACCCCAGCTCCATTATCCTGGCCCTGGTCATGCCCATGGTGCTGCTGATAATTTTTGGATATGGTGTAAGCCTGGATGCCGAACATGTGCCCATGGTCCTTGTCAATCATGACAAAGGTCCCATGTCCCGGGAACTTGCGGCGCGGGTTGCTGGCTCTGCCAATTTCAAAATAAAAACCGCCGAGAGTATGGCCCAGGCGCAATCGCTTATTCTGGCACGAAAAGCCGAGGGCATTATCCTTTTACAGAATAATTTCACGGCAATTCTTGAAGGCGCGGCGGCAGGCACCGGCACAGGGTACAAGGCTCCGGTCCAGCTGATCATCAACGGCACCGACCCCAACCGTGCCCGGCTCATTGAAGGATATGTGAAAAGCATTGCTGCCAAATGGACATCCATACGGGTGGCCCGGGGGCAAACCGCCATGGTGTCCCTGGTTTCCATATCCCCGCGTATCTGGTTCAACGAGGCCGCCATTAGCCGCTACTTTTTGATTCCGGGCCTGATTACCTTGATCATGACGCTCATCGGCATCCTTCTTACAGCTTTGGTCATTGCCCGGGAGTGGGAGCGCGGCACCATGGAGGCCATGCTGGTGACGCCTTTGCGCAAGATCGACATCCTGTTGGGTAAAACCCTGCCCTATTATTTTCTGGGCATGTTCGGCATGGTCATGTCCGTGGTGGTGGGCACCACCCTTTTCGGCGTGCCTTTCCGGGGTTCCGTGGGTGCGCTTGTGGGCTTAAGTTCCCTGTTCATGCTCACTTGCCTTGGATTCGGACTTTTCCTTTCCGCGGCCATCCGTATCCAGTTTGTGGCGGCCCAAATCTCGATTGTGGCAGGTTTTTTACCGGCCTTTTTTATATCCGGCCTGATATTTGATCTTGAATCCACACCGAAATTCATCCAGGTCATCAGCTATATTTTCCCGGCCAGATATTTTGTTACCATCGCCCATACCCTGTTTGCCGCAGGAGATGTTTGGCCCGTACTGCTGCCCAATGCCCTGGTGCTGGCATTCATGGCACTTTTGTTCCTGGGACTGGCATACCGCAAAATATCAAAACGACTGGAGTAACCATGCAGACCCTCAGACGTCTGATCGCCCTGATATTAAAAGAATTTCTCACCATCATGAAGGACCCTAAAAGCCGGTTTGTGGTGATTGTACCGCCTATTCTCCAGTTCCTTATCTTTAGCTATGCCGCCACCTTTGACCTGGAAAATGTCCGGTATGCCGTGTTTGACGAATGCCGGTCTGTCCTGTCCCGGTCATTTCTGGCCGGTATTGAAGGTACAGGACGGTTTAAGCTCACAGGATATCTTGAAAATGTCGGACAGGTTAAAGAGATCATTGACAATGAAAAAGCCCGACTGATGATCCATATCGGACCCCGGTTTGAAGAATGCCTGCGATCCGGCCGACCTGCACCGATCCAAGTCATTGCCGACGGCAGAAGCCCCAATGTGGCTATGATTGCCATTGGATACCTGGGTACAATTGTGGAAAATTTTAATAACAGCCTTTTGGAACAAGGCATAGCCCAGGGCAGCGGGCCTGGCCTGGCCCTGGTGGAACGGGCCTGGTTCAACGAAAATCTAAGCAGCCGATGGTTTATGGTCTCAGCGCTTGGTGGGGTGATCAGCACAGTGGTAGTGATGACCCTCATTAGTCTCTCCGTTGCCAGGGAAAGGGAGTTCGGCACCTTTGACCAGCTTCTGGTGGCCCCGTTCAGTCCGGTGGAGATTCTGGTGGGCAAATCCATGCCGGGCATTGTCTTTGGCATGCTGGACGCCCTGATTTTTTCCGGGGGGGCGGTGCTCTGGTTTCATATTCCCTTCCGGGGAACGATCAGCGCCCTTATGGTTGCTCTATTATGCTTTATCATCACCCTTGTGGGAATAGGACTGCTGGTGTCTTCACTGTCCACCACCATGCAGCAGGGGCTTTTAGGCGCATTTTTATTCCTGATGCCTGCGATCACGTTGTCCGGACTTGCCACGCCCGTGGAAAATATGCCCATGTGGCTTCAGCAGGCAAACATGTTTAATCCGGTGCGCCACATCATCACAGCCCTTCGCAGGATTTTTCTTGAGGGCGCAGATCTTGTCACGGTTTGGCCCCAGATCTGGCCATTATTAATCATGGCGTGCATCACGCTGCCCCTGGCAACCTGGCTGTTTAGACATCGATCCGTGTAATGGATTTAGCTGTTACTTACTGTGAAGGTGAAATCAACGTTTTAAAATCCGCCAGTTGCTCGGCATTGCCCATGACAGCAATTAATTCACCTGCTTTGAACTGATAATCTGCATCCGGGTTGGGTTGCAACACGCCGTCATGCATCACGCCAACCACTGATATCCCGATTTTGGTGCGAAGATCCAACTCTTTAATTGTCCGGCCTATCACGGGACTGTCGGCCACCAGTTTTATCCAGTTAAACTCCAGCAGATCACACGCTTTCTGTAGTTGAGACAAGGTGCGATATCTCGGAGAGACCTTGAAGAACGGGGCATACAGCTCCCTGCGAAAGGCGTCGGTATATGTCTGGATATCTGTGGTTGGGATATTTAAATGCAGCAACGCCTGGCGGGTGAATTGCAGGCCGGCCTCAAATTCCGGCTGAATCACTTCCTGTATGCCCTGTTCATGCAGGGCCTGCATCTGTTCTACCCCTTCGGCCCTTGCCACAATATTGACCTTGGGGTTTAAATGGCGGATCTGGTCGCAGACGGTTCCGGTGACATCAATCCGCGGTGTGGTAATGAGCACAAGGTTGGCCTCTTTTATCTTGCCGGCCTCCAGCACAACATCCCGGGTGACATCCCCGTAAATCACCGGGAACCCCATGCTCTTGGCCTGGGTCACCCGCCGGTAATCAATTTCAATAATGACAAAGGCCAGATCCAGGCGCTGCAGAATCTGGCCGACATGAGACCCAATCCGCCCCCCGCCGGCAATGACCACATGATTGCGCAAACCGGTGTCAGGTAAATTGATGGTCTGTACAGGCTCTTTTTTAAACATACGCTTTCGCAACCCGTACAGTGGTGCGGTCAATCCCGAAACAAGCGGCGTCAATAACATGGTTACAATCGCAGTTGCCAGTGTCAGGGAATAAAGATCATTGGATATGGATTCGGTGCTGATGCCGACCCGCGCCAGCACAAATGAAAACTCTCCCACCTGGAACATGCTTAATCCCAAGGCCAGCGGTATGACGTTGCCATAGCCGAATATGCGGCTTAATATGCTGAAAATAAGTCCCTTGCCTGCGGATACAAATACAACCACAATCAGGATTGTTTGCCAGTGCTTAGCCAAAAAAACCGGATCCAGAAGCATGCCCACCGATACAAAAAAAAGCAAACCAAAGATATCCCGCAGCGGAATAATATCGCTCAGTGCCTGGTGGCCATAATCAGATTCGCTGAGCACCATTCCGGCGACAAACGCACCAAACGCAAAAGACAATCCAAATAAATAGGTGCCATATCCCACGCCCAGACCAACTGCGGTGATTGCCAGCAGAAATAATTCCCTTGAATTGCGTCTGGCAATATAGGCCAACAATTTTGGAATGAGTCGTGTGCCTATAAAAACCATCAGAAACAGGAATGTCACCGCCTTGACCGCTGCCCAGCCAAGCGCATGTATCCCTGCTTCGGGTTGATTTAACTGGGGCAGAATAATCATCAAAGGAACAACTGCCAGATCCTGAACAATCAACATGCCGATCATGACCCTGCTGGAAAGGGTGCCCATTCGCCCCTGGCTCATCAGTGTTTTAAGAATCACCATGGTACTGGATAAGGCAATGAGCCCCCCAAACCAGAGCGAGTCGGTAAAAGGCCAGTTAAATATTTTACCGATACCAAAGCCAAGGAGAATTGAAAGCAGCATCTGTATCGGGGTGCCGATCAAGGCAATCCGGGCCACAGGTTTCAGTTCTTTTAATGAAAACTCCAGTCCCAGGGCAAAAAGCAAAAGCGCAACACCAATCTCAGCTAATAATTCGATATCGTGGATATTGGAAACTGTGACGCCCCCAGTAAAGGGACCAACCATAACACCGACCAGAATGTATCCCAGGATTAAAGGCTGTCTTAACCGCTGGGCGATAAGGCCGCCAATTAAACCGGCCACAACAATAATTGCAATATCAGAAGCTATACCCATCCGTATGTATCCCTGAAATTAGTTGATAATTATTTAATCTGTGGTCCTTATTCCCAATGGGAAATAAAAAATCCCAACCCTGGACCATGAATGATCAATCTGACATAATAATAAAATTTGAATTAGAAAGCCACTGGCTTTCATATAAAATAGCCACGGGCTGACTTGGTCTCTCGACACCCAGGTTCAGCCAACAACGAAAGTTTAACAATCTGTGTCGCTTACACAAACTTTCTTATAACAGCCATGGGCTGACTTGGTCTATCAATACCGAGGTTCAACCCACAACAAAGCATGAAAGTAATTCAGTCACTTATTGGAACTTTCATATAAAAAAAACGAAACAAGCACAACAAACACTTAATGATCAGGATTGGAGGAGAAATTAATGGATCCAGAAAAAATGATCAATGGTTTGACAAAAGAACTGGCGGCTGAATTGAAAACAATGTCCAAGACAAAAGATATTGATGCAAAGGAAACGCATAGCCGGATTATAAAAAATTTATGTCAATCGCTGGGGGTCTTTTTTGATTTAATGAGTGAGATGATGCCTTATGACCCTGATGAAGATGATGATTTAGATAATGAAGATATTCCATTTTAAACGCATCCGTTTCACCGGGCTTACTGAGCCAATTACCGGGAGAAAATTCGAAATAAATCAGTCCTTTAATTTGCCATACATTTGAACATCGTTATTTTCTTCTTGACTTCATTTAATTTATATATAATAAATTAACTTTAATTAAAGTGAATAAATTGATTATGAATTTTATAAGCCTGCTATTAGCTCTCCTTCTTATCGAGGAGGTGGTTCTTGACACCTCCGGGCGAAGGGGCTCTTAGTGGCATAATATTTATAAGTGAAAATAAAAGCCGTTATCAGCCCTGCCGGGCAGATAACGGCTTTTTTTATTTTTATCCGACACAATAAAGGGGAAGAACATGGCGATCAAAAAGAATGGAAGCGGAACGTGGGTACTGGAACAGACTCAGATTCCGGGCGAAACCAGGCAGGAAGTAGAAATATTTGACACCACCCTGCGGGATGGTGAGCAAGGCGGGGTAACTTTTAAAGGGAATTCAAAATTTAAAATTGCCCGGTTTCTTGCGGATACGGGGGTCAGTACCATAGAGGTTGGGTTTCCCAGTTCAACCCCCTTGGAATTCGATACGGTGAAACAGATTGCCGATACCGTGGAGGGCCCTCATATCTGCGGGCTGACCACCATGGACCTTGAAAATATCAAGCGGACATGGCAGGCCCTGGAAAATAATCCCAATCCCACCATCCACGTGTTTACCCTGAACATTGACGAAGCATCCATCCGGGCATATAAGGCAGACCCCAATGAGCAGATTGAAAAAGCCTCCCGGGCAGTTGCCTATGCAAAGGAGTTGACGGGCGGTAAAGGCCGGGTGGAATTCTCGGCCCAGAACACCATCCTGGCCCTGTCCCAGTCCCTGAATCCGGAACATAGTTTTCTGCAGGAATATATCTCTAAAATCTATGGCCATGCGATCAAGGCCGGCGCAGACGTAATCAACATCCCCCATACCGTGGCCAAGGGAATTGAAATTGAAATCCAGGAAGCCATCCAGTATTTTAAGATGCTTGTGGAGGGCACGAATGACGTAATCTTAAGTTTCCACGCCCACAATGATTTCGGGGTCAGTGTCGCCGATACCCTTGCAGCTGTTAAAGAGGGAATCAGGCAGGTGGAAGGCACCTGGTACTCCCTGGGAGAAAGGGCAGGTAATACGCCGTTGGAGCAGGTGATCATGAATCTTTCATTGAAACCTGCCTACAACCGGAAATTCTTTACCTCCTTTAAACTTGAAAAAACCAATGCCGTGGCAAGGTTCATTGAAAGGGAAAGCTGCATTCCCATTCCCTACAATGCGCCGGGAGTCGGCCCCAATGCCCTGCGCCACGGGTCGGGCGTTCATTCTGACGGAGACAAAAAGGGCAAGGCCATTGGAGAGAATATTTACCTGCCCTGCGCACCCGAGGATATCGGCTGGACAGGCAATACCCACCAAATCACCAAGCTGACCGGTGTAAGCGGCGTCACAGCCAGACTGGAGGAGCTGGGATACGAATTTAAAAAGCCCTTTGTCCGGGAACATATCATGCCCGTGATCAAGTCCCGGGACATTACATATGGGGACAAGGAACTGCGTATGATCGGGGATGATTTCAGGTACACAGGAAAAGACCATATCGAGTTTGTGGATTACGCATTCAACAAGTTTGCCAACTCCAGTGTCCGCCAGGCCCAGGTGGTACTGGTCGTTGACGGTGAAAAAAAAATCGGCGAGGCATTCATGGGTAAAAACGGCCCCATCAATGCGGTCTTCAGTGCCATTGACGATGTCCTGGGACTTGGTGAAAAAAAGCCCAAACTTGTGGTTTATGAGCCCAGCAACCGCGGACGGACCCACTCTTCGACGGCAGAAGCATTGGTTGTTCTCAGCGGCAACGGCAATGAACTGAACTATAACTTGGCTGCCCCGGTCTGGCTGGGTAAGGCCGAGGATGATGATACCATCACAGCATCTGCCAAATCCTATGTCCAGGCGTTAAGCCGGTTTATGACGGACATGAAAGGACAAAACGGAACAGATAAAAATTAGCAGATGATTGAAATCGTTATTGTATGCTAAATGAAGAACGTATAATTACAGTTCCAAAGGCAAAGAGGCACGGGGTACAAAAAATCAAGGATAAATCAATGACATTTAAACCATCCATGGCGTTTAGAGCCAAGGCCAAAGCCGGGGAGGCGATGGTAGAGGCCTTTCTTAAAAAAAACGGTAAGCGGTTGGGGGCGAGCCTTCATACCCACCAGGGACCGCCACTGATGGCGTGGTCCAAAATCGGATCGGACAAAAAAGAGACCCTGGTCCTGATTCATGGTTTCGGAGACAGAAAAGAAAGTTTTTATTTTATTGCAGAATTTTTAAAAGAACGGTTGAATCTTGTCATACCGGATTTGCCGGGATTTGGAAATTCCGGTATGGACCCGGACCTTGTCTATGGTTTGGATAATTATATTGATTGGCTGGACCGGTTTATTGAACAAACCGGTCTGGACACTTTTCACCTTGCCGGCTGTTCCATGGGGGGCGCCATTGCCGCAAAGCTTGCTGCCCAATTCCCTTCCAGAGTCAAAACCCTGTCTTTGGTGGGATCAGCCGGTTTTTACCTGCCTGGTAAACCCTCTATTTATGATGAGGTTATTGCCGGGTCCAATATTTTTTACATCAGTTCTCCCGGGGATTTTGAAACGTTACAATCCAGAATTTTTAGAAAAAGTCCGCCGCTTCCGACTTGTGTCAAGGAGTATATGATTTTAAAGGCCATGGGTGACCGGAAGTGGCTTGCCAAAATATTTGATGAACTAGTGGACATGGATTCAATACAGTCCGGCAAAATATCTTTGGAGCAAGCCTCTTTAAATCATCTTTGCAAAGATATTACCATGCCGGTCATGCTGTTCTGGGGGCGCCACGATTCTCTTCTACCTTGCGAAACAGCGCCGTTTGTAGAAGAATTGCTTCCCAGGGCACAGGTTCATATCTATGAGGAATATGGACATGTCCCCCACTTGGAAGGCCCCAGACAATTGGCCGGGGATATGTTAGATTTTATATACGGGTCAGCGTCTTGAGTAAGGCACATGATCGGAATAAAATATTCCAAAATATGGTTTAGAATTTTCGTTTGTATTCAAGGCGTGGGCAACGGGAGCATATTAAATATATGTAGCCATTGACACAACGAAGAAGACGGATGAAAAGGCAAACCATATGGAAGGTTTTATTTGGAACTTGGCCTAAGGCCAGCCATCTGAAAAAAATTTAAGGCATGGCCTGCAAGCCATACTTATCAAGGAGAAAGGAATATGAAATCCTCACCTGACAGCAGCCCCAGAGAATACCCTGCCCGCCCTGCCCTTGCCGTGGGTGCGGTTGTATTCAAAGACAACAGGGTATTGCTGGTCAAACGGGGCAATCCCCCGGCCAGAGGCCTTTGGGCAATCCCGGGGGGCAGTGTGGAATTGGGAGAAACCCTTAAAACGGCGGCGGAAAGGGAGGTTCTCGAGGAAACCGGAATTATCATCAAGGCCGGGGAACCCATATTCTCATTTGAATTCATTCACCGGGATGACAAGGATCAGGTCAGGTTTCATTATTATATTGTGGATCTTGCGGCAAGTTATATCAGTGGAGAGCCCACTCCCGGAGATGATGCCCTGGATGTCGGGTGGATCTCCAAAGGCGAACTTGGTCACCTTAACGTTAATCCCTCAACCCTTAAGCTTCTTCACCAAACCTTCGACTTCGGATAACAGCCATGGGCTGACCTGGCCTATCAAAACCCAGGTCCAACCCACAACAAAGTATAAATCAATTCAGAGAGTTATTATATATTTTATGTAAAATTTATGTTTCCCAAAGAGATAGCAGTTCGGGTAAAAATTTACCCCCGGGCCCGTCAAGGACAATCCCCCGGTCGTGCCGGGCGGCAAACTGTCTAAAGGGATTATCGCTGGGATTGATGTCCACAATGACGGCTTCAGGATTTCTGGCCACCATCGTGCCGATTTGCATGGGAAGGTTGGTGGCCCCGGCCGTGCCCACGACCAAGAGAAGATCCGTGGACGTAGCCCATGCCATGGCGGATTCGGCCTTGTACCAGGTTTCGTTGTAGCATTCGTCAAACCAGAGGACATGGGGGCGAGTAATACTGCCGCACCTGGAGCAGGTCAGCAGCTTTTTTTCTTCTTCGGTGACGGGTTCGTCTTTTTTCTTATCCCTTATGCCCGTTGGGAAGTCAAAAAGCCTTGGGGTACATTCTCCTGAACACCGTGTATAATTGAGGTTCCCGTGAATTTGAAAGGTTCGTTCAAGGCTGTTTCCGGCCCGCAAATGAAGACCGTCCACATTTTGAGTGACCAGACGGAATTTGTCTTTGAAAATTTCTTCCATTTGGACAATGGCGTGGTGGCCTGGATTGGGTTCTGCATTTTTACACACGGTATGCCGGTAAAGGTACCAGGCCCATACTTCCCAAGGATTTTCGGTAAACATGCTGTGGGTAGCCATCTGTTCGGGTCGGTACTCTCTTGACCCCACAGTCCAATACCCTTCAGGCCCCCGAAATGTGGGGATTCCGCTTTCAGCTGAAATTCCGGCCCCGGTTAAAACGGTGATCCGTTTATTGTTATCTTTAAACGGCTCAAGCAGTCTGGTTGTGTCCATTTTTCTGCCTCCTTGTTTGTGTCAATTGATAAACGTGATGCAATTACGTTTCTATTAACAGCCATGGGCTGACCTGGTCTATCGACACCCAGACTCGACCCATAACAAAAGTTGGAAGATCCGTGTAGAGTACATAGACTTTTTTATAACGGCCATGGCGACCTGGTTTTGCATCGAGGTTAGGCCACAACAAATCATGAAAGAAACTAAGCGGTTAGTTCAGTTCTTTCCTATAAAAAAAAATCAATCAAGTGGCGGATTGTAACTCATCCCGGATTTTCATTAATATTTTACCCGTGACATTGGCACCGATACCCCAGAAATCGTCCGCAGCCGAATGATCATACAGTATGCCGTTACTGCGTTTAAGTATGTCCGCCAGATCGGGGTGTTGATCAAATCGGGCTCGGATGGCGTGCTCCATGACAGAAACCTTTATCTGTTCCCAATCCTCTCGAATTTTAAATTCTCGGGTTTGACCAATGGCAGCACATAGAAATGGATTTGAGCACTCTTTGATTTTCGTAATGATCGCTTCGTCAGTGAATTTTGATGCTTGAAAAAATTGTTCAGCAGAGTGCCAGGTAAATGAGTCAATTGTAATAGGAATGGCAGCTAAATTCGAATATATATCTTCCTCAATCATTGTTTAGTTTTATCCTCCATTTGTACAAGTGCTGAAAACGGTTTTTTCCAAAATCTTTTGCCTTCGGAATGAGTCCGAAAGAACTTAACCTGGGAGCGCGGGCGTCTTGGATATGGCCAAAATAGGCAAGTGCTTTAATCTGCGGTCCTTAGTTGCTGTTTTTCACAGTAACGATAGCGTATCATACATGCCGGTTGCAACTTATTTCCATTCGCACCGCCACCGGGCATAGCGCATGTCTGTTGTCACTTCGATGGTGTAAGTACCCGGACCAAGTGTCAGTGAGCCTGACAGCCCCACCCGGGTTTGTGCCGCCAGTTCTCCGTCGGCAAAAAAGGCCCGGACAAAATAGCGCTGCTCCCCTTTTTTGTATGGGTCTTCGAACTTCAAGACAACCCCTTGGCTTGCCAAAAGTTCCCATTTACCGGGTTGCCCGGGTTTCAGCGACCCATGGGCAAGGCCCCACTGACAACCCATGCTGCCGGAAATCTTTTTGGCCCGGTCGGTCCTGGGAATATCCGGTGCCTGGTTCGGAAGATCCATACCATAGCCCGAACAGGCTGTGTAGGTCCGGCCATCCATAATAAAAAAGTCTTTGAGCCGGATAGCCTTGTCAATCCCGCCCCATACATTGGTCCGGGTCAGGCGGTTTCTGTCTTGCCGCTGCCAGGTCTCCACAGCCCCGTCGGCCCAGTGGATGGTGACCTGATCCCCCCGGCACTCCCAGTAAAACCGGTTCCGCTTTTTTCCGTAAAGATGATTGGGCATCAGGTGAACCCGGGTGTCCCGGGATGCAAAATCCCACAATCCATAGTAGCTGCAACATACCCCGCTATGCCCATCGCCGGCAGCTCCGGAGATGTCGGTCTCGTCATGGTCCGACGACGGTTTTGGTGCATGGGACCCTGAGAAACGAAGGCTTGTGACACTGGTATATATGGTTTCCCGGTACCTGGCCGCCTCGTCTTCGGCGTACACACCAAAAATCGCAAAGGCCTGGCCGCTGCTGTGGGTATACAAGGTAACAGCATGCAGCAACGTGCCGTTGTAACGGCCTGAATATTCCCGAATGATGCCGGGATTCCCGTCCACATGGACAGGCTTTGATGATATCCGATTCCGGAGGAACGCCTTTCCCCGGCTGCGCATGGCCTGTTCCATGCTGTCGGCAATAGCCTGGGTTCTGATTTGGCTGCTTCGGACGGCATATACTTCAATAAAGGCGTCGTTATCGGGCGCCATAACCTGCTGTTTAAGATCATTATTCAGACTGTCGGTCCTGTTGTGCCAATGGAGCGGGGAGGTAATTTGAAAACTCGTATTCCGGGCTGCGACCTGTCCGGTGAAAAGAAAGAAGCAACAGAGGATGACCGCAGCAGAAACACGGCCCAGGGCACTCAACATAAGTTCAGGTCTGAATGGATAACAATGCGGTCCCTGCCGGTGCTTTTAGCCTGATACATGGCTTTATCGGCCCGGGTGATCACCTCATTTCCGGTTTCGCCAAGTTTATACTGGGCAATCCCCATGGATGCCTTGATCTGTCCGATGCGCTTGCCGGAATCCTTGAGGGTCCACTCTTTTTTACATAGAAGCGTTCTAATTTTTTCAGACACAGCATACGCACCTTCAACATTTGTTTCTGGCAGGAGAATCAAAAACTCTTCCCCACCATATCGTGCAGCCAGATCATTGCGGCGTACCAGATTGGAAAATATATCGGCAAACCCTTTAAGCAGGCTGTCCCCCACAAGGTGCCCAAAGGTATCATTCACGGCTTTGAAATGGTCAATATCCAACATAATCACGGAAAAAGGCGAGTTATTCTGGCGGGCCCGGATTCGTTCTATTTCCAGTCTTTTTTCAAGTCCTCTGCGGTTGGTCAGTCCGGTCAGGGAATCTGTCCTGGCTTCCTTTTGGGAGACTTCAAGCTCTTTGTGGAGCTGCTTTAGATCCTCGGACGACACCTTCATCCGTGTTTGCAGGCGTGCCCCCGACTGGAGAATGGCTTTGGTTGTATCCAGCATCTGGTTTATGATATTTTTCACATCGTCATAATCGTGGATGTCCGTCATCTGATCTGCCAGGCTGTCAAGGGCCTGGCCATGGGTGGAAAGGTCTCCTTCTGTTTCCACCACATAGGTGGTTATCTCGCGCAGCATCAGGTTCAGTTTGGTTAAAAGACGTGAAATAACCACCCGGTCCCCATCGGATATAAATTTTTGATAAAGGGCTTCAACATGATTGTTGTTTAAAGGTAGTTTCTTTTCAAGGATCCGGTCAATGGCTTGTCTTAGTTTGAGGTTTTTCCCGGAAGCGTACTCGTACCAAACCGTATAATTTACAGGGGTTGCTGATAGGTTGTGTTGTGCTAAAAAGCCAAGGGTTAGTCTTAAAAATTCCCCTGCCTGGGAATTGGATTCGCTGTAGTTCATATCCCTTGTAATTCCTTTTATTGGGGTATGGAAGGCGAACTTATGTCATAAAGTCCAGACCTTGTCGACAAAATAATTATATAGAGTACTGTTTCAGAAAAGCAACAAACTACATATCAAATTTACATGATGATCAGCAAGTTTAATTCATATCACTCGATTATCGAGTATCAAATTTTTCCCAGCTGTCCGCATCCGGCACTGACGGACCTGCCCCTGCTCCATCTTTTGATCACAAACACCCCTTTATCGGTGAGCGTTTGGGCAAAGTCATGCATCTGTTCATCACTAGGGCTTTGATGGTCAAAACCGGTTACAGGGTTATAGGGAATCAGATTTAGACGCACGGATAACGGATGGATGAAGCGGGCCAGTGCCTGGGCATGGTCCATTGAGTCGTTTACCCCTTTGATTAAAATATATTCAAAAAGAAAGACACCCCTTGAAGACAGGGGATACGCTTCAAGACTTTTTTTCAACGCAGCAAGGGGCCAGCGCCGGTTCACCGGCATCAGGGCTGACCGGGTGGCATCGTCCGGCCCGTTTATGGAAACTGCCAGGCGGAGATTGGGCAGATTCATTTGTGACAGGCGCTCAATCCCCGGCACCACGCCGCAGGTGGAGATGGTCATATGGCGCAGGGCAATGTCGCATCCTTTCTGGCTGTTAAGCACTTCGACCGCAGTCATTACCGCATCAAAATTGTCAAAAGGTTCTCCCATGCCCATAAATACAATATTTTTTATATCATAGCCAAGCAGATGCCGGGCATTAAACACCTGGCCCACAATTTCCGACGTTGATAGGCTACGCTTAAATCCCATGCGGGCGGTCTGGCAGAATTTGCACCCCATTTTGCACCCCACCTGGCTTGAGACGCAAAGGGTATTGTGCCGGGTCATGGGGATGACCACGGATTCAATTTTCAGACCGTCGGTAAGCCGGGTGATGAACTTGACCAGTTCATCCTCCTTGAATGTCTCTTCCACTTTTCCGGATACCGGCACAAGCGCTTTTTCAAGTTCAGTCCAAAATTTTAAAGAGTTCTTGAATTCCGGGGCATTGCCAATATTTTTGCCGCCGTTTTTAAACACTTCCCGGTAGAGCGCTTCGGCATGAAACAGCCCCTTGCCGTAGTCATTTCGCAGCGTCCGGGTCAACTGATCCAAAGGCAGCCCAAAGATATCAATAATACGTTCCATGGCGAAGATATATCACAGGCCCGGGAATTTGCCTATGACGGAGAATCCCATACGGGAAAACGGGATAAGTCCCTGGGCAAAGCCGGAAAAAACGGCTGGGCCGTTGTGGATACGAAACAAGTTTGGGAAGTTATATCTCTTTTTGAAAAATAATCAAGCGGTTGGCATCCGGGCATAATCCTGATATTTTACAAGGCACAGTGACGGTGCAGACCCTGGTGAACCCAGAGATGTGCACCACCATTCCAAATAAGGGGGTGTTTTGAAAAAAAGCCTGATGGTCCTGACGATACTGATTGCAGGCGTCCTTGGATACCGGTTTTGGGTCGGGGAGAAAGCGTATGAAATAAAAAATATTCCCATAACCGTGTCGCGCGTTGTCTGTTTCGGCAACAGCCTAACCCGGGGATACGGTGCCACCCAAGGAATGGATTATCCAGCCCGGCTGGAAGAAATGACCGGCATTGAGATTATCAATTCCGGAGTGTCGGGAAATACCACGGCCGCTGGGCTGGCTCGGCTCGAAGATGATGTGCTTACCTTTGAACCGGATGTAGTACTGATCACCTTGGGGGGTAATGATTTGAAAAACCGGGTGAGCGTGGATACGGCCCGTACCAATTTGATCCGTATTATTCAGCGCATTCAAGCTGCCGGGGCCATGGTGGTTCTGGGGGGTATAGATATTCCCCTGTATGGCAAAGGATATGCGAAAATGTATGAATCACTTGCCAGGCAGACCGGTTCGGTGCTGATTCCCAATATCCTTGAAGATATATTCGGCAACCCCGAATTAATGAGTGACTCCATCCATCCCAATGACAAGGGATATGAGATTATGGCCGGATATTTTTATAAGGCCCTGGACGGGCTACCGTTCGTTATGAATTAGGCCTGGGGGAAGATAAATACCATGATTGAATTTAAGTAGTCCTTTATATCTTTTGGTGCATCCCTCACAGATGGATCATAAAAGACTACAGTGTGCATGGTGAAAAGAGCTCTTCGCATGTGTTTTGCTGGTGAGGGGATTCAAAAGGAGACAGAGATGAAATCATTAATAAAAAATTCATCAAATTTACAGCCAAATATTGAAATTTTCGGTCTAAGTGGAAGTCCAAGAATTAATGGTAATTCTGATATTCTGCTGAAAAATATAATATCTGGTGTTAATCAGGAAAACGTGACTTCTGATTATCTGAATTTAACAAAAGTGCAATTTCAGGGATGTATCGGGTGCGAGAAATGCCGAAAAGACCAAATATGTACAGGCTTAGTCGATGGAATGTCTGTTATCTATAACAAAATAATTTCATCTAAAGGTCTTGTTCTGGTATCCCCAACACATAATTATAATGTTACATCTTGGATGAAAGCGTTTATTGATCGCCTTTATTGTTTTTATCATTTTGAAAATGATCGTCCAAGAAGCTGGTCAAGTCAATTTTCAAATCAAGGTCGAAAAGCTGTCATTGCTGCAATATGTGAACAAGAATCCATTGACGATATGGGATTCACTTTAGCGGCTATGAAAAAACCACTTACAGCACTCGGTTATGAAATCATAGGGGAACTATCTGTCTTTAAAATTTTCGATAAAGCGAAGGTTAAGGATGATAAAGAGGCTATGGAAAAGGCATATCAATTGGGCAGAGATTTGGCCTGTGCTATAAAATGAAAATCTCATTGCCGAAGCCTGTTGATCAAACACTTAGGACCGCAGATTAAATAACTTGATTCCACAGGTTCATATTCAATTGGAATGCGGCTTTCAACTTTGGGGGCAATTTGCTGAGCTACCATGCAAATGTTTTAAGCACCTCTTGTCTGATTACCGGGTGGGTGGCAATATCAACAGGCTGTTAGCCTCGATCCAGGGGCGGTATATTTTCCCTTGGTAGTTCATTTTATTATCCTTTTCCTTGGTCGATGCCAGGTACCCTCAGCCGATTCAGAAAATGATATCCGAATATCTATCTTGAAGTTCAAATGCATTTGGGGACAGGCCTTATCCCTGCCTTTGAAAAAGGAGATCTGGATATAGTGGTTGCCATGCCTTAAACGGTTGATACATTGAATTTTTGCATCATACCTGATAAATATAATGGCCTAAATTTTTAAGAGGATACACAATGCATTACGAAGGTACGGTTATCAGGCCTCCCAGCGAGGCAGACAGTATACTGCTCCAGGTCACATTGGGCTGCTCCCATAATAAATGTACCTTTTGCGGGACCTATCGGGGAAAACGGTTTGACATCAAAAAAGATGATGTGATTTTTGAAGACATCGAATTTGCCGGGAAGCACTGCCGTCGACAGAATCGCTTATTTCTGTGTGACGGAGACGCCTTGGTTATTCCCATGCGACGCCTGGTCCCCATCCTTGAAAGGATCCGGGATCGGTTGCCTTGGGTGGAGCGGGTGGGCGTTTATGCCAACGCCAAAAGCATCAAAATGAAAACCGATGAAGAGCTGGCCCGGCTTCGCAAGCTTGGACTCAAGATCGCCTACATGGGCCTTGAATCTGGTGATGATAAGGTGCTTGAAGCCATCCGTAAGGGTGCGGATGCAGATACAATGATCACCATGGGGAAAAAGCTTAAAAAGGCCGGTATCAAAGTCTCGGTGACGGTGCTGCTTGGGCTTGGTGGCCGCAAGGGGTCTTTGGACCATGCCCGGGAGACCGGCAGGGTGCTTACGGCCATGGACCCTGACTTTGTCGGTGCTTTAAGCCTGATGCTCATCCCCGGCACAGAACTGCATGACCAGTATGAAAAAGGCGAATTTCAGTTGCCCGGAGCAGAGGAGATGCTCACCGAACTTGGGGCCATGATTGCCGCCACCAACCTGACGGACGGCCTTTTTCATGCCAACCATGCATCCAATTATTTACCCATACGGGCACATCTGCCCCAGGACAAAGAAAAAACCCTTGCGCTTATATCCCAGGCCCTGGACGGCAAAGTTCCGTTGAAACCCGAATATATGAGAGCTTTATAATTTTTTAGACTATTTACAGGAGAGATATCCATGGCTGATGCCGAAAACAACAACCAAGACCAGCTCACCGTCAACACCATCCGTGCCCTTTGTATGGACATGGTCCAGAAAGCCAACTCCGGACATCCCGGAGCGCCCATGGGCCTGGCACCTGCCGCCTATGTGGTTTTCAAACACTTTTTAAAACAGAATCCGGCTAATCCGTCCTGGGTCGACCGGGACCGTTTTGTTCTGTCCGGCGGGCATGCCTCTTCTTTGTTGTATTCTCTTTTATATTTATTTGGTTACGGGCTGACCCTGGATGACTTAAAGCAGTTCAGACAATGGGGCTCCAAAACCCCGGGACATCCTGAATATGGTGATACCGCAGGTGTGGAAACCACCACCGGCCCCCTTGGACAGGGCGTGGCCAATGCCGTGGGCATGGCCATTGCCGAACGTCATATGGCGGATCGGTTCAACAAGGATGAGCAGAGTCTGATTGATCATTACACCTACGCCATCTGCGGCGACGGGGATCTCATGGAAGGGGTGGCCCAGGAGGCCGTTTCCCTGGCAGGGCATCTGGGGCTTGGCCGTTTGATCCTCATTTATGATGACAATGAAATCACCATTGAAGGTAAAACCAGCATCTCATTCACTGAAAATATCAAGGCCAAATTTGACGCTCTGAACTGGCATGTGGTTGAAGTGGCGGACGGCAACGATCTTAATGCCATTGAAAAAGCGATTCATTCAGCCAAAGATGCCGTTTCCAGGCCCTCGTTGATTAAAATTTCCACCCACATTGCCTATGGCAGTCCCAGTAAACAGGATTCACCGGATGCCCACGGTTCACCCCTGGGTGAAGAAGAGATCAAGGTGGTAAAAAAATTCTACGGCCTGCCCGAAGATAAGGATTTTTATGTGCCTGATGAAGTTCTGGAAGACACACGTAAGGCACTTGCATATGGGGAACAATATGAAAAAAACTGGCAGGAAGTGTTCACAAAATTTAAGGGCCTGTATCCCGAAGAAGCCAATCTGTTTGTGGATGCCATCACAGGATTTTTAACCAATGGATGGGACAAGGATATCCCTGTGTTCAAGCCCGAGGATGGACCTGTGGCCACACGGGCTGCCTCTGGCACGGTGCTCAATGCCATCGCGCCCAAACTGCCGGCTTTGATGGGCGGATCTGCCGACCTTGCACCTTCGAACAAAACGTACATGACCTGTGCCGAGGAATTCCAGAAAGACGCGTGGGCCGGCAGAAACATTCGCTTCGGCGTCCGGGAGCATGCCATGGGCGCCATCATGAATGGCATGTACCTGCATGGCGGGGTCCGGCCTTTTGGCGGTACATTCCTGGTCTTTGCCGACTACATGCGGCCGGCCATCCGGTTGGCCTCCCTGATGCGTCTGCCCATCATCTATGTGTTTACCCATGACTCCGTGGCTGTGGGCGAAGACGGTCCCACCCACCAGCCCGTGGAGCATGTGGCATCGCTGCGGGCGATTCCCGATCTTACCGTGATCCGTCCGGCAGATGCCAATGAAACGGCTTTTGCCTGGAAAAAGGCTCTGGGTACCCTGAACAGCCCCACGGCTCTGATTCTTTCCCGGCAGAAACTGCCCACCCTGGATCTGTCCAACTCAGACGGAGACATGATATGGGGCGGATACACCGTAAAAAGTGCGGGTAAGACCCCTGATATGCTTATCATTGCCACGGGTTCGGAGGTTCACATCAGCGTGGCCGCCGCAGACATTTTGGAAAAAGAGCACAACATCAAGGCGTCCGTGGTCTCTCTGCTCTCCTGGGAACTGTTTGAAAAAGCCTCTCCGGCATATAAAGCAAGAATTTTTCCTGCCACTGTCACCAAACGGCTGACCGTTGAAGCAGGTATTTCCATGGGTTGGGAAAAATATGCTGGCAGCCAGGGCAAAAGCATCAGCATTGAGCGGTTCGGCGCATCAGCACCCGGTGGAACGGTACTCAAAGAGTTTGGTTTTTCCGTGGACAACATCGTACAAACCGCCCTGGAAATGTAACGCGACCGAGGATCAAAAGGGGAACCGAACAGATGCAGTTTTCAATTAAAACCGGGGCCAGGACCCAGATGATCGATATTACCGACCAGGTCCGGGACATCGTCAGGCAGTCCGGCATCAGCAACGGACTTGTGCATGTGTTTTCCATGCACACCACAGGGGCTGTGACCATTAATGAAAATGCGGACCCGGCAGTGCCTGTGGATATTTTATCCTGCATCAATAAAGTGGTCCCCTTTGATGACAACTTTACACATATGGAAGGCAATTCAGCGGCCCACATAAAGGTCAGCTTGTTCGGGCCGTCTGAAAGTGTTGCCCTTGAAAATGGAAATCTGGTTCTGGGAACCTGGCAAAGTCTTTTTTTCTGCGAGTTTGACGGGCCCAGAACCCGAAAAATTAATGTGACAATTCTTGGCACATAAAGCCGTTTCGACGATCTTGGTGAGACTTTTGAAAAAGGATTGCGATTAAGGGGCAAAAATAAATTTGCCCCTTTCTTTAAACACTGCATTTTGCATCTATCTATAACCGAATGGCGACAACAGGAAATTAATAGGTGGTGTTGTAATTTCTAAAGAAACAAATGAAATAGCATGGCTGGCAGTATCACAACGATATCGTAGAAAAAGTTATGGTCGAAAATTGATCAAATTCGCTATTGGCAACTTGAATCTCCGGGAAAACATATTTGTTCAGACCTTTGATAAATCTGTATCTGAAGAAAAATCTGCAAGACATTTATATTGGAACTTTGGTTTTACTGACATCCAAGATGGTGGTCTAAATCCCGCAGGGGTGCCGACCGTAATAATGCAATTAAAAGAGACAAAGCCTATATGAGCATAACCCGGGCATTAAGGGTGACGGCAAAAAGTCGCCGCGCCCTTATACCTGCCGTTTCTTTTTCAGTTTACAGAAAACGAAAGAAGAAAATAATATAATTATAACAGAGGAAAATAAGTGTACTTATCACAGGAAATAAATCTTACCAACACAACACAGGCGGAAGAAGCAACTATATTATGGGCAAATCTTTCTCATACCGTACAAAAATCAAATCTCAAACAAGCCATTGAGAAAACGGAATTGAATCAGATGTATTATGAAAACAAGGGACGGGAAAAGAGTGTTCAGACATGTGAAACGATCATCAGAATATTGAAAACGAAACTTGAAGAAATTGAACCATAAAATGATCAAATTTCTATTAAAAAAAATGGCTGTGTTCCCTTTAAGTGCTGAAAATCAATTAAAGGGAACATAGCCTTTTTAAATGATGAAATTCTTGGAAGAAAATCTTCTGGCCCACCTCCAGCGCCCGGAATTTGCAGAGTTGTATGCTGCTTTAAAAAAACGCAGCTACCCCAAGGGAGCTTTTATTTGCCAGCCCGAAAATGATGAAAATCAGATTTTTATCGTGGCTGAGGGCCGGGCCAGAGTATATCTTGGGTACGAAGATAAAGAATTTAATATCGGCATTCTGTCCAAAGGCGATATCTACTCTGCGCACACACGTGCTTTTGTGCAGTCGCTGGATAAGATTGACATTCTGACCGCAGATGTTGAAACATTCAGACAGAAGATGCTGGATGATCCGGAAGTGGCAAAAGCTATGATTGGCATACTGGGCAGTATGCTGAAAAATTCATTTACTATTATTGAAAACCTGATCTTCAAAGATGTCAACAGTCGCCTGGTTGGACTTTTGGTGAACGAGGCCCAAAAGCACGGTATCCCTTCTGCAGAAGGGGGTATGATCATTAAAATTGACCTTTCAGTTGAACAGATTGCTTTTCTGGTGGGGTCTACACGCCAGACGGTCTCTACTTTTTTAAATCAACTTTCCCGACAGGCAGTGATCAAAAAATTGGGACGGGGTAAGTTTTATATTTCAGATCTTGCCGCCCTGGAAGCCTTAAAATCCACCTAATCTGTGTAATGATAGGGATTCGAAAAAAATGAATTCCACAAATTTTGCGTTTCCCTAATTCTTCCCCGTCTATGAAAGTTCAAATAACAGCCATGGGCTGACGTGGTCTATCAATACCAAGGCTCAACCCACAACAAAGCATGAAACTAATTCAGTAACTTATTGGAACTTTTACATAAACGGCCATGGCTGTTTTATGAAAAGGGTGAAAAAATGCCGCCGCAGCGATCACACCAGTTCAGAGCCAGGCGTTTTTCGTGTATCTTCGCATTAATCAGGTCTGCTGTATTTCCAGGTCCCTTTTCCATCGTAAAAATGTTTCCAATACTTCCTGTCTGTTTTTGATTCCGTCCCGGTGCAATCGTAGCAACAGGTAAATCCAAAAGTTTCACGCCGGCTCGCTGGGCTACCTCATTGTAAAAATAAACCATTTCGGGTTCATCTACCCGGTTGATATGCAGAATCGGTTGTACGCCTATGAAATCGCAGAATTCAGATACACCGTCCCCTGCATATTGAAACAGGTCGGAGGGTATTCTCGCTGCCGGGGTGGTCTCTATTCTTTTGCACCCGGATATTGTTATCAGGATGTCATGCTGGATCAATTCCCGGATTAATTGGATGTACGCAGAATCGTCTCGGTGTCTATGGTGCGGGGTGTCGATGATGTCGACTACGCCGCGGACCCTTCCAAATTTTAGCGATTTAAAAAATAGATCCAAGGATTGATATAGGAAGGCCCAGGACTTTTGAGTTAATGGCGTTGAGATTGGAATTAAAGATTCTCCTATGATATCAGATAGCTGTTCTGATGGGTGTACTTCTTTGTTCATGGTTTCCCTCCGGGTTTTTCTACGCATTGCGTTTATTTGCATTTCTTAAAAAATATAAATGGAAAACCAATCTGTCTGTCAGCTGCCTGACAAAAAAGGAAAAAATGAATGAATTACCGGCGATTGGTCTAAATATAGAGCCAAAAAACAGCCTGGCGGCTCTTCAAAATAAAAAATGGTTGATTAAAATAATCGTAAAATATTTTATTTCCATTAAGATTGTGTTAGTATGCTGAATTATTTCGGTTTATTTTCAACGGATACACAAGGCCTAAGGCATAATAATGAACCCAAAACAGGCGACATTGGATTCTTTCTCTATTGTGGAGACAGAAAAAGAAATCAATATTCATGGCCAGGTTGCATATAAATTTAGTGACCCTTACCGGTCACTTTTTTTGCTGCTTTTTCTTTGTCATGCTCCGGTTGTTCTTATTTGGCTGAAAATTATTCCCTTTGAATACCGATTTTTCGCTGTCTTCTGCTCGCTGGCCGCACTTACCTGTTTTTATTTCTATCGGCAGTACAGCCTTGCTGAGTTGGGTTTTCGAATCGATAATCTGAAAAGTTCCCTGGTCTGGAATTTGTTTTTCTGTGTTGTTGGAGGCATCGGGCTGGTCTTAATGCACAGGGCTGGTTTTTTGAGGCCAAAATCTCAGAATTATTTTCCCCATGTATATCTGTTTTATTTTTTTTTCCTGGGGCCTGTCCAGGAGCTAATCTTCAGGGCCATTTTATTTTCGGAAATCAAGCGGATTCCGGGCTTGGGAAACCGCTTTTTTTTATTCATATCCACCTTTTCTTTCTGCCTTCTTCATATCATTTACAATCATCCGCCCCTGCTCGTTATTGCTCTGATCAGCGGGTTGGCCTGGGGAATCATATTCATCAAAAAACCTAATATCTGGGGGATCGCGCTTTCTCACTCCCTTCTGGGAACCCTGGCCATGGTTCTGCACCTGATCTAACCCATATATTTCATGCCATTTTACGTGGCTACTTGGATGAAAACTAATCTTTGTCGATTTGCTGCCCGATTTTCAAGGCATCCATGGCATCATTGATCCATGCGTTCACACTGCCGACCAGCATGGGGTTTACAGTATGGCCATGGGCGGTAAAGCGGGTGCAGAAGAGGTTGACTCTCGATTGTTTTGCAACCATCTCCGATAGCGGGGTCGTCTCCTGGCGAGTGGCTGGAAAACCGTGTATATAGATCACCGAGAAAGTGTTCTGGGTATGGTTCTTTCCTGCCTTCTTGTTCGTCCCGGTTCCCGGTAATGTATGGCTGTAAAAAATATGACGATTGGATACCAGAATTTTTTTTGTCAACCAAGAATGATGGTCCTGTAAAAAGTCGGTGTTAAAAAAATACCACTTTAGAGTCCGTAATACCAGGTTGATATTTTGGACAATTCAATTCGGAAAAATAAGCTCATTTCATCCGAAATCGCTTTTTGGCATGCCCCAAGCGGGGAGATTCACTCTAAAGTGGCTATCCTCTTCTTGTATTATGCATAACTGATTACCTTTCGGGCAACAGTTGCCCTAAAGATGTTGATTCCGACCGCTTTCATAGTAGCAGCGAAACGAACGGATTTCATTCCTCGGTATCTTAATCTTTTTAAACCGGTACGCCGATCAAGTTCCGACATAGTAGCTTCCACTCCGGCACGCCATCGATATTGAGATTTAAATTCGTCTGTCTGTTCATGCTGCCTTCTTTGGGCGATCCTTGCCGACTTTGCTGAGTATCGATAGTAAGCATATTTTTTACCGGGCTTGACCGGACAATTTTGCAGAGACGGACAATTCATACAGGTATCAAGATGAACCGCTTGAATGAACCGCTCTGCCTTCTGATCACCCTTCCTTGTCTTATGGGTAGGTGCGTGACCCTCGGGGCACTCAATGATGTGACCATCATCAACAAGATTAAAGTCGGAAAGACTGAATTTATCTTTTGATGTAGTTCCCATGGTAGGAGCAACAAGATCAATCCCTTCAGATTGTGCAGCTTGGTGATTTTCATCGCTCCCATAGAGTGAATCTGCCTGGATCTCTTTTGGGCAAAGATTTCGTTCTTGGATGGATTCCATGATTGGAATAAAGGCCTTGGCATCACTCACTGAGGCAGGCTCTACCTCTATAGCGGTGATTAAATTTAAGGTCTTTGCCTTTTCATTTTCATCCTCTGTTTTGGTAAAGGTTTCTGTCTGATCAACGACAATTATTTTTTCCCCTCGTATTGCCTCATGAATAAATCATACCATACCTGATTTGTTGCCTCACGAATAATGTTACCGACAAGAGGGTATTATTTCTGGGTTATTATTCAATTTTTAACATACTGACTTCTGTATTAAAATCAAACTTTTTTATTACGTTGCCTTTTTGTATTTTCAGGTTGATATGAAGTGGACCCAATGTCAAGACCGATTTTGACTTTTTTTAAGTTACATTTTTCTATAATCCTTTGTCAAATTTGATGATAACGACCTTCTTTCTTGCCAGATTACCCTTGCTATTTTGATTTCTATCCCGCTATCTCGTGTTTCAGCAGCTTTTTTCCTTCAAATCCCACGCCCCTAAAAAGGGATAAGCGGAGCGAGTCAATGTTTTTTTCGGAGGGTCCGAAAATCTTTTTTTCCTTCCAGGGCTTTTTTCGGTGAAGTATGATTTTGGTTAAACCATGGCATTTGTAAGCGGCCAAGGGAAAAAGATTTTTGGAAACCGAAAAAAACATTGACTCGTGTAGTGCTCCCTTAAAAAAGGGGCTGGTATTTGAAGGTAAAAAGCATATTAAACCAAGCCTTTCTGTTTTGACCTGGGCCTAATCCGGAGCGCAGCGGAGTCCAGTTGCTTTCAGATTCTAAATCTGAAACCCCCGGTAGGGTCCCCCTGAAGGGGTCGCACCATAGTGCGAAACAAATATTCCGTAGGGCTGCCAAGGGTATCAGTCTTTCTTCATTTTTCTGGTTGATACTTAAAACCGGCTTCAATCAATATACTAAAGTTTCCTGTAAATTTATCGAGTTTTTTGCTATGCAACCATGCGTAGCAGGATTTTGACGAAAGATTTTTGTGGGGTTTGCGCTGGCACAGGGCAAACACTATAAAAATCAGAACTCAATGCCGCCTCCGCAATTATCCGCCGCACATCAGAAAATGCAAATCCGGCTCGTCCCCGAATTTTATATCTTCGATCGGGTGCATTTTCCAACCGGTCAGCATAGATCCATGTCAGCGTTGTGGACATCATGCAGAAGTTAAGGTGATTCAGTACGGCTTCCGAATTCCGAACTTGTGATTTTGAACTGCCAATCTCCTGCTTAATTTCTTTAAATCCTGATTCAATTTTCCAGCGCGCGCCATAATATTCTATAATTTGCTCAACCGAAAGCCTCATATCTGTGGTCATGAGGGCAACGTACCGTGTTTTTCGATAAACCCAGACAACCCGCACCCTACACTTCATCGTCTTCAGCATAACGGTTTGTGAATACGCCAGCACTTCCCTTTTTTTGCCGTAGAGAAAAACCCTATAACTCTGGGAGTTCTCCTTCAACCTCCCTGCACAATCATCCACAGAACCCAAACGTAGGCCATACTTTCGTGGACGGCCAGCCTTAGGTGTTCCTGTAGCGACAGGTGCAAAATCATACAGAATAATATTTGTTCGCATACGAGAAAGCAGGTGGAAAGAGCCTTCATTTCTACGATCCAACCTGGACCAGAGGCCATTGTTGCCAAACCAGCTATCTGTCACAATCAACACCGGTTGCTTATAGTAATTTCGAATATCCGTTATCATTGTGGCCGCCTGTGCCATTTTGTCTTCAAAATGAAGAACCTCTCCTTTCCGTGTGGCAGTCGCAGATTCTGCCTCAATGTCCTTTTTCATCATATAAAATCGAAAATCAAGAGGCAGGCAGGCCCATCTGGATTTTATTTTTTTCAATAATCCTACTGCCAGAATACACTGTGACCATGGATACGAACTTTGGTTAGACTTTGAGGCATGGTTGTGAAAATATGCGCAACCAAAAATTTTTTTTCCACTCTTTGGGTTTATGGAATCATCCAGTACTAGCAGAATTCGTTCTTTTACAGCTGGTGACGGAATCATTCCCCACATCGTATGCCATAGTCCTTTCCATGGTAATGTTGGGCTTGCCATGAAGGCATAAAAGCGCTGACTTTTCAGCTTTAAACCAAATAGAGTTTGCAGGGCACGTAACAGGTTAGAGGTGATTGATGATGTAAATGGAACCAACACAGCCAATAGCGTGTATACAAACCAGACCTTCCGTTTCTGTCCCTGAACAGTATTAGAAAATACAGCTTGCAGAGGTAATAGCAAATCACGTAATATAAACATGGTAGGTCGCTCCTTTTTTGGTATAATTTCAATTAATTAGCCAATTAAAATATACCATAGGAGCGCCTACCTTCCAAGATCTATTTATCGCTTATTTTAAATAAATTCAGTATGTTATTTCAACAAACCGTTTAAGTTTGGCATGAAAAATGAAACTCAATTTCCATGCCAACTGCATCTTGAGGCTTTCTCAAACCGATTCTAATTTTCAGGAAACTTCAGTCAATATAGATTCCAAAACTATCCCAACCTCACCTCTTCTTTTGAGCTCATCAAGCATCTACTGCTGAATTCGAGCGTTCACGCGAACTCGCTTTAGATGTGCCGGCAACTTCGGTTTTAGTTTTCCTCTATATCCGCCACGCATATCCTCTCCTTTTTAATATAAATGCTTCAAGAGTGTCGCCAATTCAGCGCTTTAGATAACTGTAATACGCTTTACAAAAAAAATAGGTGATTTTTGCATAAAAAATGACAGTTTATCATCCCTTTGATATTAAAGGGGATTTTCCACTAAGCCGGCCCTGTCATGTGTTACGATGATGCTTTCTGATGGTACAGGATGAATATCATCATCTTTTTTTTTCATTATTTTAGCACCATAGCACTGACATTGTTTATATAGTTCCAAACGTACCGTTATTATACAGTAAGCTTTCCCTTTTCCATTTTTTGGGTATCCACTGTTATAGCTTTGAGGTCCCCGATTCTGGTATCTTCAGCCAAAGGATTACGTTTTAAAAGATTATCATCATATGTAATAATGGCTTTTTCCCTCCAGGCTTTGACCCGCCGCTGTAAAGTCCTCAGCTGCCCCTTTGTGTATTGTCCTGGATATTTTTCCTGAAGTTTTGAAAGCATTGATTTGGCGGTCTTTTCAGGATCATTCTCCAACCATGAACAGACCTCATCCCAAGCATCTTCAAAAGGATCCTTCCTGGTTCGCCACCAGTGCTTGGCACGCGGTTTTTCCGTTTTCCTATACTGCCTCCTTTTTATAATGCCAGGTTCTAAAATCAAATTGTCATTGTTTTTTTCAGTAGGCTCTTCCGTAGTTAATGGTAATTTAAAACCGTATAGAGGCTGCCTATCTTCATTTTTACCGGAGGAAGGTTGTTTCGCCAAAGTTACATGTTTCCACAGCGCATCCTGTAAAAACTGAATTTGCTTTAACAGAAGAACCGGATCCAAAGAATAGTTTACCAATTCCAGCTTTTCATTTGTTTCCTTTTGGATCTGGACGGCTTGTTTCAACCTTTGAAATGGGGTTTGTGCAGCATCATATGTTTTCTTTATTTTGCTGTTATCTCGCCATTTTTTTTTCAGCTTCATTGAAGGTTGGAAGAAATTCACATAAAGGCGTACTGCCCGATATAACTCAGAGAGTTGCATATAAGCATGGTGACCTTCAAAACGATCGTACCCGACTATCTGCCTTACAACTATTCCGTTTTTCTGCTCAACATAACACTGATCGTTTTTCTTATATGCTCTTCCCCTGGTAAAAGTTATCTTTTCTTTTTCGCAATAACGGATCAATTCAGTATTGATGAACTCAGTTCCGTTATCAGTATCAATCCCTAATATTGGAAAAGGTATCAATTCCTGGGCTTTATCCAAAGCATGAATAACAGCAGAACCACTGCGGTATGGTAGAGCAATACACTCGACCCAACCTGTGGCGATATCTGTCAAAACCAATGTATAAAGAAATTCTCCTTCCATGCTCCAGCCACAATGTGCTACCAGGTCAGCCTCAAAAAAACCAGGCTCATCTTCCTCCCAATCAGTAAATGTTCTTATCGGAATCTGATGTTTAAGAAGTTTTCCGGGTTTGGTTGTACTCATATTCAGGCCATTGTTTCTTATTGGTTTTAAAATTCGGTCAATCGTTGCGGGGCTTATTGAAATAAGTTGAGAACGGGTTTCGTCGTTAAGTTCAAGGTGTCCGTAACGTTCCAAAGTCGGCACCAGATCCTTCAAAAACGGGGCAAGCCTTTTTGAGGCGATATAGTTTGAAGCCGCCCAGGCAATTTTCAATGCTTCTTGAACGTCACTGTTATAAATTCTTGGCCGTGGCTTTTTAATTCTTCTCACAACCGGTAACTCTTTTAAAGACAGTAACCGGATTGCATATTTACGCGAGTATCCAGTTGCTAAAATGAATTCGTTCAAAATAACTGATTTGTGCTTCTTATTTTCTTCCCTATATCGGGGAGCAACATTTGCCAACAATTCTCTTTTTGCTTGAAAACTCATTAGTGACCTCACAATCTACCCTCCACATATTTTTATAATCTGTTTTGGGTAACATTATTCGTGAGGCAATAGATACAGTGCGGTTACATTTTGTGCGATTCAATGCGGGCGGGAATTATAATTGACGTTCATCACTGTCACCTGTGCCTGATATCCCTGTCCCTTGTGTCCACTATAGGTTGCGTCTGGATCTGAAGGGTTTTGAAGTGAATTTGAAGATATTTTCTTTGGGGGTTTAATGTCTACTTTTTGACCGCCCTGGGGATCGTTCACCAAATTACATTGTTCGTTCAGCACCCTTTCAAGCATCTTGTAACTGTACATCGTTTTTATATCAGGGCAGTCCTTAAACTGTTCTATCAGGTCATAAAGGTCTTTGCTGATTTCAATAAGAGCGTCTTTGAAGATTCAGAGGGCTTAACCAGGGAAAAACACGATAATGCTTTTTCTGATATGTACTTTCCAATGACATCGGTATTCACTGTGGCAAAATGCTTTGAATGACTGCGTTTTAAGTTCGCCAGAAATTTGTTGATACTGGTTGAGAAAATGCTGATTCTCCCCAGTCGGCGCATATTCGATTTGATATGCACAGAATCAATTCTCTGATTATCGGTATTCACCTGGAAGACTTTGGCAAGCTTATCCGTAGTTGCATTGAAAAGAGCGACATCAAGCTCGTTTTCAATCATTATCTGACGAAACGTCCACAGGGTTTTCAAACTCAAATATTTTGAAGCATCGGATTCTTCCGTTTAATTCAAGGCATAGTGCCATTGAATATTATATGACAATTGGGCGACAGCCTCTTCATTCGTCAAGTTATGGGTTTGCTGAAGCAACAAAATCCCGAGCATGGTGTATAGTTCTTTTGTCGGTCGTCCCATTGTTTTTGAGAAGAATGGTTTAACCAGGTCAACAGGAAGAGAACGAAGAATTTCTTGCTGAAAAAGGCCTGCCCAAGAATCATCCAACATTTTTCTGTGTTTGGAGCTTAAAAAGTCCCAAGGATCGAAAAGATGCATTTGTTTGTTCGAATCATTGATCAGCCCTAATGAATATTGATTTAATTGGGCTAATTATACAGAAATGCTCACCAAAAATCAACTACATATAATTAAATTTCTCTTTTAAAACAGCATATTACGTAAAAATACTTTTTGCGAGTCCATCAATTATAGCAGAGGAAAATAAGTGTACTTATCACAGAAAATGAACCTTACCAATACAACACAGGCGGAAGAAGCAACTATATTATGGGCAAATCTTTCTCATACCGTACAAAAATCAAATCTCAAACAAGCCATTGAGAAAACGGAATTGAATCAGATGTATTATGAAAATAAGGGACGGAAAAAGAGTGTTCAGACATGTGAAACGATCATCAGAATATTGAAAACGAAACTTAAAGAAGGGGAATTCTCAAGTGGGGATTTACGGTACCTCTACCGGTGCCGTGACCATTACGACGACTGACGTTGTAACCGCTGAGTCGAGCGGTATCTCAGGCATTGAACTCGGGTACGATTACAGCGGAGCAACTGCGACCAACGTTAACATCAGGGCCGGGATTCTGACTTTTGATATTAACTATAATGTCACTGGTGATGGTTCAACTGGAGAGGGCATCACCAATAATATCGCGGCCGTGTACGATTTATTCGGAGGGTTGATTATCGATATCGCAAACGGTGTGACTGTTTCTTCAGGCAATTCCGGCGGAGGAACAAGCGGATATGCAACGGGCGCGATTTACCTTTCTTCCGGTGCCAGCGGTACCGTGGGGGGGCGCCGTTTCTATTACCAATGCAGGCACCATTGTTTCCGGCCAGGGTGGTGACAACGGCAGTGCATATACCCCGGCTGCCATAGAGTTAGGGGCGTCGTCAAATTCCCTGGTGGAGTCCGTGGCCATTGTCAATTCCGGGGACATCACCGGCGGCCTAGGCGGTGTGGATATCGCTTCAGGAGGGAATAACGGGTCCGGCGGCATTTCCGTTAATTATACCACCTCGGCCTCCAGCATATATAATACCGGTGCTGGCGTTATTTCCGGAGGGGACGGACATGACGGGTCTGCATCAACCTCTTCCGGAATCGGTGGGGATGGTGGCTCCGGTGTTATCATCAGCGGTTCCGGATCCTTTACCATTAACAACGAAAATTCCATCACTGGCGGTACCGGGGCCAGCGGCGCTGTTAACAGTTCCACAAACTTGACAGCGGCCGGAGGCGGTGGCGGATATGGAATCAATATTTCTGGAACCACCGGGCTGACAGATGTGATCACCATCAACAATGCTGCCGGGGCTGCTATTTCATCCGGCTCCGCCGGGGTCGGCGCAGCAAACGGATCCGGTTCCATAGACGGAACAGACGGCTCTTCAGGCATCTATATCGGCAGTACGGCCACGGTGAATATTGTCAATGACTCGGGCGCTTCCATTGCCAGAGGCGTCGGCGGGGCCGGGGCCGGGGACACCGGCGCAGACGGCTATGCCCTGGAACTTGCCTCCAGTGCTTTGGTCAACATCGATAACGACGGCACCCTGACCGGCGGGATCTCCCTTTCCGGGGGGGGGGGCCATCCGGGTGCAGGGCAGTTCAACGGTAGGCGACATCATTATGAACGGTGGCAGCGCTTATATCGGCTATGATGAAAACGCGGATGTAGCCTTTGACGGTACGGTAGCTAAGATCACTGGCGGTACGGGAAGCGACAGTGTTTATATTTCCACCAACGGAACCGTGACAGGTGACATTGATTTAAGTTCCGGCAATACCATCCTGGCATTTACAGGAAGCGGGGCGACCATCGACGGCAACGTGACGGCAACAACCGGGGACGATACCATCGAAGCTAGTGCAGATACCACGATCGCGGGCCTTTTTGATCTTGGGGCCGGAGCAAACGGCATTTCCATCACCAATGGCGCCACCCTGACCCTGGATTTTTTGATTGCATCCTCGGGAACGCTTGATTTAAGCGTTGACGGGGAATTAGCGCAGAATACAGCTGATGATCTTGAATTCGTGAATCTTACCATCGCTTCCTGAGAGACAGGGGTGCTTTCCGGCACCGGTGCAGGTGACATTCTAATAACCGGTATTGCGACCATTAATGGAGACTTGCTCGTCGATCGTACCACCGATATTATGACCATTGCGTCCACCGGTTCTCTAAAGGGTTCCGGAAGTATAGACAGCGGGATTATTATCAACGGAACCCATTCTCCAGGGAACTCCATCGGCACCCAAAGTATTACAGGAAATGTAACCTATAACAGTGGCTCCGTCATTGAAATTGAACTGGATAATGACGGAAACCATGACCAGATAAATATAACAGGGGACCTGACCATCAACAATGGGGCGACATTTAAAGGGGTTAGTTTCGGCGGGGCTGTCAGCAACTCCCTTATTTTAGATATCATGACCTATACCGGCGAGCTTACCGTTGGCGGTGGTGTTGTTACAGATGAACGCTTTGCGTTTGATACCTCATACCTTGATACGGCTGTCCTGGATTTTACACTCTCTCATTCGACAACCGACGATACGATTTATATGATCGTCAATCCGTCTGAGTTTAATCCCCTGTCGGTTAGCAGTTTTACAGACGGGCTTACGCTTGCTCTGGACAATATTAATTCAGCCGGGGCCAGCGGGGAGATGGCTTCGCTGATTATCCAGCTTCAGTCTATTCTTGCAGAATCTGAACTGCATCAGGCCTTTACGGAATTGTCGCCCGTACAGTTGAATGCAACCCCTGCCGCCATCGTTGCAGCGACTCAGTCTATAGGAGATGTTATATCCGGACATATCGATAAAGTGACTGCCGGCGTCACCAACCAGCGCCTTGCCTCGGAAAAGGTTGCGTCTAAGAATTCAGGCGTTTTATTGAATGTTGACCAGTCCCTGGTCATTGAACAAAAAAAATGGACTCCTTTTATTGAATTTGTGGTTAGCAAAGGGGATCAGGACGATAAAGACGGAATATCAGGATACAAGCTCGATAATACTGGGTTTATCATAGGAACGGACTACCTGGTCAGCGACAAATTTCTGGTAGGGTTGAGCGGATCTTACATGCAGCCCTCCATGGATTCCAATGACGATCTTGTCAGTATCGATATTGAGACATGGCAGGCCAACGTATACAGCAGCTATTTTCTTCAGAATTTTTATATCGACGCCAATGCCGGTTACGGGTGGTCGAAAATTGATTCAGAACGCCAAATTAATTTCATGGGTACGGCGGCAGAAGCCGATCATGATGCTGAGTATTTTGCACTTGGCGTGGGAGCGGGATATCGGCTGGACGTTTATAAAAAAGTGATTGTTGAACCCTTTTGTGAGTTAAATTATGTGGATATGGATGAAGACGGATATGAAGAGAGTGGGGCTGGCGGCGCAAATTCGAAAATTAGCAGTAACAGTGTCGAAAGTCTCAAGTCGGGTCTGGGCATAAGGCTGGCCAAATTGTTCGATTTGCAGAACGGCATATCCATAAAACCTGAAATCTCATATAGATGGGAGCATGAGTTTAAGGACGACGCCGTTTCAAACTCTGCTTCTTTTGTGTCTGCGGGATCCAGCTTTACCACAGAGGGGATCAAACCCGATGCCAATCACCATATCTTCGGTGCAAGCATAAAAGCGTTCATGGGCCATCAAATGAGTCTTTACCTAAATTATGAATACGATAGGTCTGACTCATATAGGTCCCATAACGGGCTTGCCGGTATTGAGATTAATTTTTAAATGACAGTGACTTAAACCGCAGGTATATGTCCATGGTAACCCGCTTTGGCATTCCTGCGGTTATTCTCTGTTTCCGGCACTCAGGTGAAGATTGAAAGCTTTAAGTAAAATAGCCAAGTGGGCATTTGTTTTAATGGTCTGTGCCCAGGTCTATTCCTGCCGCAGTATCCCTGCCCCCTCCCTGGTCATCCGCCATGGTCCCATTGAGTGCAGATCAGATCTTTCCTTTAATGAGACCGTGTGCTTGCTGAACAAATTGACTATGATTCAAAGCAGTTTGTATGCGATGCTGGATATAACACCGGTGCAGCCATCGCCTTTATTGAAGGTGAATATTCTTCTCGACCGGAAAGAATATATTAAAATTGTACAACGTTTTGGTGTGCCAGGAAAATTGGTCGATGGGTTCTGCGATACGAATACTCTTGAAATGTTTATCCTCCTGAAGCCAACATGGTTGGGTTATGGTAATATGACTACCCTTTTTCATGAATTCACTCATCTTGTGCTCACTGCTCGACTTATTTATCCTGATATCCACCGAGCTGTAAGACCGTTTCCCTTCTGGTTTGCAGAAGGGATGGCCTGTTATGCCGAAGCTGTTTCTTTTGTCGATGGCAAAGTGATCTTCGGTCAAAAAAACGAACCCCGTTTGAAGCTGCTGAAATCCTGTATAGAAGGCCCGCAACGTATCTGGAGCAGCCCTGTATTTTCGTCGGACTATACCAAGGGCTTTGCGCTGAATGATTATGCTTTGGCCTGGGGACTTGTCGCTTATATTATGTCCTCGGCAGATCTGCGTCCTCAGGCGGCACTTTTTGTAAAGTTATATCCCGATGACTTGTCTAATGATCATTGCGAATTGTTCAGGCGCTATTTTGTTGGGAATGACAATACCCGTGGTGAATGGGAAAAAATTTTTTTTGCCTGGCTAACCCTTGCAAAAAAACCATAACCAAACGGTAATTTGTCACAAAAGTATGGGGTGGTATATTGGTATCCGTTAAAAATAAAGGGGATGTATGCATGTACATCTTGCAGGAATATGTCTCGCAACCCCACCAATGATTCAAAGGGCGTTTTATGAAACGGAAATGGTCGCCCAGGCAATGGGTGCAGCACCTGTTTTTGGGTATTGTCTTATTTAGTGGTATTCGGTTTTACCTGTTTGTGGCAAATCTTGAAAAAGGCATCATGCCGGGATTCCATCGGCCCGACAGCGTAGATGCTTTTTTGCCCATCAGCGCACTGCTCGGTTTGAGGCATCTTATTTCTAACCAAACCATCCCGGCAATTCATCCGGCAGGTCTTGTTATTTTTTTGATTGTCTGTGGTTCGGCCCTGCTGGTCCGGCGGGGGTTTTGTGCCTGGGTTTGTCCGGTGGGGCTTCTCAGCGACTACCTTGATACGCTCAACGCAAAGATGTTTCGGCATCCCCCGGTCATGCCTCGCTGGCTGGACCTGACATTGGGGATCATTAAATATGTAGTGGCGGCATTTTTTATATTTCAAATTTTTTTTGTGATGCCCAACGCAGGTGTCGACGGCTTTTTGAACAGTACTGCCAACCGGTTTGCCGACATAAAAATGCTCTGGTTTTTTACACACATCACACCGGTGGCTCTGGGTGTGATATGTGTGCTGGTTGTGCTGTCACTTTTCTTTCGACGGTTCTGGTGCCGGTATCTTTGTCCGTATGGCGCCCTTTTAGCTGTTATTGGGCTTTTCAGTCCGGCGCGGGTGCATCGAAATCCTGACCGTTGTGTTGGGTGCAAAAAGTGTGACCACCACTGCCCCGGTTTAATTGCGGTCAGCCGTAAAACAACGATCCGATCACCAGAGTGCTTGGCCTGCCTGCGCTGCGTTTCGCAGTGTCCTGAAAAAGGGGCGCTTTCTTTTTCATATTTTTCCGGTAAGACAGGCATCAGCCCTGAAGTTATGACAGGCATTTTTCTGGTAATCTTTAGCCTTGGTATTGGTGCTGCCATGCTGACCGGCCACTGGCAGACCCATATTTCAGCCGACCAATACCTCGCCTTTACCGCCCAGCACCGGACCGCGCAGGCGTTTAACCGAAGGGCTGCTTTGTCACAGGCAGATGCGGCCGAAATGCAGCGTATCATGATCAGAATGCGCAAACAAAAAGAAAAGTCGTTATCTGCGGGTCTGCATGAAGAAGCCCGACCAACTCGTGCAGATCCCAGCCACGATGGAAAAAAGCGGCAAGGCTTGGGCTTGCACTGAAACAGGCCTGCCGGCGTTTCAATGTTAAGAACGGTGAGTCTGTCCATGGGCATCGGAATCAAGCTCATGGCCGAAGGTCAAATTGACCTCACAGGGGTTCAGATCGCCATCAAAAAAAAGATCTATCAGCCTGTATTGAAGGGACTTACCGACCTGAATACCATAATGAGGGAAAATATTATTTGATCTCAAACGCGTAAAAATGATCAGATGCTCAAAATATGCCCCACCCGGCCACAGGAACAACATGTCGTTCCTGCAGCCGGACAGGGGTATATGAGGCAAAAGGCAAGGGGTGAGGATGGTTTCCTCTCCCCCTTTCTAAAACTCAACCAACGTCTTTCATGAAGTTTCTTAATACCGTGTGCAGAATTCCGCCATTTTGATAGTACTCAATTTCCACAGGCGTATCCAATCTAAGCCGCACCGGAATTTCTTGGTCATCCACTTTTAGTGTCAATTCCATGCCGGGTTTAATGCCGTCACTAAGTCCCAAAATGGAATAGGATTCTTTCCCGGTCAGCTTCAAAGCGTCCGGCGAGTTACCGTCTTTAAACTGTAAGGGTAAAACACCCATTCCCAGCAAATTGGATCTGTGAATTCTTTCGTAACTGGTTGCAATCACCGCTTTGACGCCTAAAAGATAAGTCCCCTTGGCGGCCCAGTCCCGTGAAGATCCGGTTCCATATTCTTTGCCGGCTAAAACAATCAAAGGTGTTCCGGAATCTTTATATTTTTCGGACGCTTCAAAAATCGACATCTGCTCCCCGCTGGGAAGATAGGTGGTAATGCCGCCTTCTGTCCCAGGTGCAAGCTGGTTCCTCAATCTAATGTTGGCAAAGGTCCCCCTGACCATCACCTGGTCATTTCCCCTTCTGGAGCCATATGAATTGAAATCCGCATGCGAAATTTCATGTTCAAGTAGATACGCTGCAGCAGGCGTATTTTGTGCAATGGCCCCGGCAGGTGAAATATGGTCGGTGGTGACCGAGTCCCCGACCTTAACCAGCACTTTGGCGTCAACGATATCAGTGACAGGTTTCAGTTCTTTGCTCATATTCAGGAAAAAGGGCGGATTTCTGATATAGGTTGAGGATTCATCCCACTCATAAACCTCATCTCCCTTGGTTGGAATTTCGTTCCAAAGCGGAGACAGCGTTTCAAAATTGCTATACCGTTCCAGATACATTTCAGGCGTGATCAGTGAGGTGATTTCTGAAATTTCGCTTTGGTCCGGCCAGATATCTTTCAGGTAGACCGCCTGTCCCTCCTGATCGGTTCCCAAAGGCTCTTCCAGAAGATTGATATTGATGGTTCCTGCGATTGCATAAGCAACAACCAGGGGAGGGCTTGCCAGGTAATTGGCTTTTGTGAGCGCGTGGACCCTGCCTTCGAAATTACGGTTCCCGGAAAGGACAGATGCAACGACCAGATCTTTGTCTATTATCGCTTTGCTAATGGGTTCCGAGAAGGGGCCGGAATTTCCAATACAGCTTGTACAGCCATATCCCACCGTAAAAAATCCAAGTTGTTCTAGAAAGCTGTCAAGTTTTGATTGCTGCAGGTAATCGGTGACAACCCTTGATCCCGGTGCCAGTGATGTTTTGACCCATGGTTTTGTTTTTAGCCCCTTTTCAACCGCTTTCTTGGCGAGTAATCCGGCAGCAATCATGACAAATGGATTGCTGGTATTCGTACAGGAGGTGATGGCAGCAAGTACAACCGATCCGTGTGCCAGGGTAAAAGGCTTTTCTGACTTGGAAAGGCTTATCTGTGTTTGACAAGACAGCTCGTTCTCTTTTAACTCATATCCTCGTTGGCTAACGGATGCCGTTAAGGTTTTTGCCCAAGCATGCTTCATATCCGACAATCCGATTCGATCCTGGGGACGTTTGGGTCCTGCCATAGAAGGCTCGATGGTTGAAAGATCCAACTCAATTTCATCTGAAAACCCAGGGGCGGACATTCCGTCAGTTCTGAAAAGACCTTGGGCTTTGCAGTAATGCTCGACCCTTTCAATTACCTCAGGACTTCTACCGGTGCTTTTTAAATAGTGCAAGGTCTCATTATCTGTGGGGAAAAACCCTATGGTCGCACCATATTCGGGCGCCATGTTAGATATAGTGGCTCTATCGGGAAGACTGAGCCCTGAAAGTCCGTCACCATAGAACTCAACAAATTTTTCCACCACACCCACGTCTCTTAATATTTGAACAACTCTAAAAACCAAATCTGTGGCTGTGGTTCCGGGGTTCATTTTTCCGGTTAATTTGAATCCTACAACTTCAGGGATCTGCATATAAATGGGTTGCCCCAGCATTACTGATTCAGCTTCAATTCCACCAACGCCCCAGCCTAACACGCCTAAACTGTTCACCATTGGCGTGTGGGAATCGGTTCCAACGAGTGTATCCGAAAAACAGATGTTATCTTTCATTTGCACGACATTGGCCAAAAACTCCAGGTTAACCTGATGTACAATGCCCACGCCGGGAGGGAATATCCTCATATTTTTAAAGTTCTTCTGTCCCCATTTCAAAAATTCATATCTTTCCCGGTTACGTTCAAATTCCCTTTCCATATTGATCTGCAGGGAGTTTGGCATGCCAAACGAGTCAACTTGAATGGAGTGATCAATAATTAGATCCACTGGTATTTTAGGGTTAATAACAGCAGGATTTCCCCCTAATTGGCTCATGGATGTTCTTAAGGCAGCTAAATCAACCAAAGCGGGAACGCCTGTTAAATCTTGCAGAACAACCCGGGCCGGCTTAAAAGGGATCTCTTTTTCAGATTTTTGTTTAGGCTGCCAATTTGCCAACGCGACGATATCATCTTCATTGACTTGGAAGTGGTCGAGGTTGCGCAGGGTCTGCTCCAATAATATCTTAATTGAAAACGGCAGGCCGGATATGTGTCCTATTCCTTGTTTTTCCAAATTCTCAAGTTTATAGAACTGCGCCGTCGTTTTAGATAGCTTTAGGTGATCTTTGCTACCAAATTTGTCTTGATCCATAAAATCTCCTTTTACTAATTTAGATGCAAATACTTTTGGAGCTTAAAAGACCCGGAATGCCCTGCGTCGCAACAAAGACTATGGACAAAAAGGCATACAAAATGGAAAATTTATTTTTCCGAGCCCTTAAGGCGTTTGTTTTCCTGAATCCTATACCGGAATGGTACGATATTTTTATATCATAAATTGCTTGCAATACATACTTCTTTCATATTATGCCGGGCAACAGTCTGGTAAGAAGGCTCAGCCTTTTTTGCCATCGATTTTCAGGGAATCCAAACCGTTCTCCGGTCCGAGCAAAATCAGGATATCTTCCTGGTTCAAAATGTCATCAGCATGGGGGGAGAAGCGTGTATGCTCGGCATCCAGGCCTTTTATCGCAACGACCTGAACACCATATTTATTGGTCAGGTTAATTTGTTTAAGACTTTTACCCACAAATTTTCCAGGCACGGCAAGCTCAATGATGCCATACCCTTCCATAAACGGCAGGTAATCTATGAGGTTGGGGTTGTCCAGTTTCCTTGCCATGGACAGAGCCGTGTCTTTTTCCGGAAAAATGATCTCTTTAATGCCCAGCTTTTCTAAAACTTTTTTGTGGGGGTCACTGATGGCTTTAGCCACAATATGCGCGATACCAAGTTCCTGAAGGTTGAGCACCGCAAGGATGGAATCCCCGAGCACTGAGCCAATGCCTACCACGGCTGTGTCCACATTTTTGACGCCGAGTTCTTTAAGGGTGCCCGCATCCGTGGCATCCGCAACCACCGCCTGGGTGACATCGTCTTTAATGGATTGTACAAGAACAGGACTTTTATCTATGGCCATGACATCATGGCCTTTGCGGTATAAATGGGTGGCCAGGTGAAATCCAAAATTTCCCAGGCCAATAATCAGAAACTGTTTCATATCATCTTCCTTTAACCGATCATTATATTTTCCTGGGCATAGGAAAATTTACTTGGTTTGCCTTTTCTGCTTACTGCAATGGCAATGCCCATGGGGCCTAAACGCCCGATAAACATGATACATATAATAATCAGTTTGCCAATCTCTGAAAATCCGGACGTAATACCGGTGGACAGCCCCACGGTGCCAAAGGCACTGACCACTTCATAAAAAATTTCAAGAAAGGAACCCCGGGTCAGATTATGGGAGACATTGCCGATTTCCGTCTGCTGGAGCAGCACCACGCCGATGACAATTACCAGCATACTGATGATAATCAAGCTCACGGCCTTTGATATACTGGCATCAGACACCCTGCGGTAAAAAATATGGGGATGTTCCTGTCCCCGGAATCTGGAATATCCCAGGATGGCGAGACTGGATATCGTGGTTACCTTGACCCCACCGCCGCAGGAGCCGGGGGCTGTGCCCACAAACATCAGAAGAATGCTGATAAAAAGCGTTTCATTGGCCAAACTGCCAATATCAAGCGTGTTGAATCCGGCGGTACGGGTATTCACAGCTTGGAAAAAAGAGGCCAGAAATTTGGTGTGCGGGGGCAGATCCCTAAGGGTGTTGGACCATTCCAGGATAAAAAACAGCAGCGTGCTGCCGGCCAGTAGAATCAAGGTAGCAGTCAGCGTCAACCGTGTATGCAGGCTGAATTTTGACCAGCAGCGTTTTGAAAATGAAAATTTTTGCCGGATTTCCGCCATGACAATAAACCCGATCCCTCCGGTGATAATAAGAAAGCAGATATCAAGGTTGATCAGCCAGTTGCCGCCATACCGGGTGAAACTGTCCGGAAACAGAGAAAATCCTGCGTTGCAGAACGCACTGACCGAATGGAATGCCGCATAGCAGATGGCCTTGCCCACAGGGAACCTGTAAAGAAAATCCGGCAGCATCAATGCCGTACCGATCAGCTCAATGATAAATGTAAATATCAGTATTTCTTTGACCAGTGCATATACATTCTTTCCCTGGCCGTAACTGTAGGTATCCGAGAGCATCTGCCGGCCGGTCATGCCCACCCGCTTGCCAAGGGTGAGCAGGAACATGGTGGACAAAACCATGATGCCGATGCCGCCGGCCTGGATCAGCATCATGAGGACTGCTTTGCCGAAAAAGGTGAACGTTGACGCTGTGTCAACCACGCTCAGTCCTGTGACGCATACGGCGGAAGCTGATGTGAAAAGTGCGTCAATAAAGCCCAAATGTCCTTGTTCTGTGGATGCAGGCAAAAGAAGTAACATCGCGCCAAGCAGTATCAACGCGGCATAGCTGAGCATGGAGATCCGGCCCGGGGACAAAACTTTCCCTTTCCGGGTGGGCGCCTTATGGTGCAGCAACGTCATCTCTCAACCAAATTGTTTTTTTCAGTTCGATCATTGGTTTAAAAATCAACGACGATCTCTTCATAGGTCTTACGCCATTTAGGAGGATCGAGTACAAGTCCAGGTTTCTTGTATCCCACAGCAAGCAAAACTGGAATCCAGTATTTGTCAGGAATATTAAATGCTTTTTTGACGCCTTCATGGTCAAATCCGTCCATGGGATGGGAATCAAGGCCTAAACTTACGGCTGCATACATCAGGCTCATGGCAAAGAATCCCGCGTTTTTAGCGGCAAAAGCCAGGTTGGCATCCGGACTCCAGTTGTATAGGGAGCTTGTGGCGTTCAGGAACCAATCACGTTGGGTGTCGGGCATGCCGGTTTTGACCATCTCCTGCCAGGTCCGTTCAAATCCGGGATGGCCCTTTTTCCATCCGTCCTTATCTGCCAGCACAATCATGGTTACCGGGGCTTCAACGATTTTGGGCTGGTCCCAGGCCAGGGCTTTGAGTTTTTCCTTTTGCTCCCTGTCCTGCAGAACCATCAGGCTCCAGGGCTGCAGATTAAAGCTGGAAGGTGTATCGGCGGCCAGTTCCACCATTTCTTTGATTATTTCTTGGGGGACCACTTTTTCAGGGTCAAAAAAGTTGATGGACCGTCTATTTTTGGTGATTTGCTCAAAGTTCATAATATCTCCTTACCTCCCGTTCTTGACGAGTGTGTTTTAGTTCGTCGAGCTTCATTTATTAGCTTCTGCTAAGTTAATTTTAATTTCAGAAAGGTCAAGGACAGCGCAATGAATTTATTTTTGGAGGCAGGACAATCAGTCCGGTTCCTGCTGTTTTACTTTTTGGGAATTTGTCTTTTTTTGTGATCATCATCAATGGCAACATAAACGAATCGTGCTTCCGTAACTTTAAAACGTTCTGTACCACAGGTGTTCAGCAGTATGGGTTTAACCCACACTTCAAGCTTCACTGTAATTGAGGTGTTTCCTACTTTTTCCACGTAACCATAGCAACAAAAAATATCTCCCACCTGAATGGGCTCGATGAATTTCATACCTTCCACTGCAATGGTCACGACACGTCCACATGTAACCTCCTTGGCTAGAATGCTGCCTGCAATATCCATCTGGGACAGGACCCATCCCCCAAAAATATCTCCGTTGGGATTTGTATCTGCCGGCATTGTCTGGGTTCGAAGAAGCAAGTCTCCGTGTGGTTTTTGTTTTTCTTCCATTAATGGAATATCCGCCATTGATATAATATCCTTTCGATTAATTGTGATTACAATTTATGTTGCATTGTGTGTGAATGTAATATGTTCCTTTATAAAACAGATTTGATCAAGGAACAATAGTAGACTTGTGAGGATTCGCAATGCTCCCAGGGATTTGATCTTGCTTTGACAAGCTGTTATATTCACATATCCCGACGGATAGATTGTAAGGGAGCCTATCATTCCCGGAACCGACACAACAGACCCGCCCTTTTTAAGTAAGGGCCAAAAGGAGGAATTAAGAAATGGCGAATCGTACCGAACATGATACCATGGGCGCAATCCAGGTGCCTGCAGACGCATTGTGGGGCGCCCAGACCGAACGTAGTCGGCAAAATTTCACCATTGGTCGGGAGTTGATGCCACAAGCCCTGATCCATGCCTTTGCACGGCTAAAAAAAGCCTGTGCCGCCGTCAACAGGCGGATGGAACTGCTGGATGATCATCAGGCCGATCTTATTATCCGGGTCTGCGATGAAATCCTGAACGGGGATCACGCCGACCAGTTTCCCCTTCACGTCTGGCAGACCGGCAGCGGCACCCAGACCAATATGAATTTAAATGAGGTCATTGCCAACCGGGCCGCCCTTCTTGACGGCAAGGCGCTTGATGATACCAGACCGATCCACCCCAATGACCATGTGAACAAATCCCAAAGTTCCAACGACACATTCCCGGCGGCCATGCATATTGCGGCGGTCTTTGAGATCCATGACACCCTGCTTCCCGCAGTTGAGCGCATGCGTCTCACCCTTGAAAAAAAATCCCAGGAATTTTCACATATTATTAAAATCGGACGCACCCATCTCCAGGATGCCACCCCACTGACACTTGGCCAGGAAATCAGCGGCTGGGAAGCTATGATCCAAAGCAGCCGGGAGCAGATTTTACAATCTCTGGAAACACTTTACCCGCTTGCCATTGGCGGAACAGCGGTGGGGACGGGCTTAAATGCGCCCCAGGGTTTTGGAAAAGATGTGGCAGAAGAACTTGCCAAGTTAACCGGCCATCCGTTCAGCCAGATGAAAAATACCTTTCATGGTCTCACCGGACATGACCAGATCGTCTTCACCAGTGGTGCAATCAAAGGGTTGGCTGCCAATTTGATGAAAATCGCCAATGACATCCGGTGGCTTGCCAGCGGTCCCAGGTGCGGTATCGGCGAGCTCAATATTCCGGCCAATGAGCCGGGCAGTTCCATCATGCCCGGAAAAATAAACCCCACCCAGGCCGAAGCCGCCACCATGGTTGCCTGCCAGGTCATGGGAAATGATGCGGCCATCGGCTTTGCCGCCAGCCAGGGCAACTTTGAACTCAATGTCTTTAAACCGGTTATCATCCATAACCTGCTTCAATCCGTTACGCTTCTGGGCGATACCATCTCCTCTTTCACATCCCATTGCCTGGCCGGGATTGCCCCCAACATCCCGGTGATTGAACGTCACCTGAAGAATTCTCTGATGCTGGTCACCGCACTGGCACCGCACATCGGATATGACAATGCCGCCCGGATCGCCAAAAAAGCGCTTCAGGAAGACATGACGTTAAAAGAGGCCGCCGCAGAACTGGATTTAGTTCAACCCGGGCAATTTGATGAATGGGTCAACCCAGAAACCATGATTCTGGGACGAAAGTAACTTTTTATGGATTTAGCAACGCTACAGCGTTTCGCGCCGAATTTTTACTCGTATCACGGCGTGACTTAGGCTCGGGATAAAATGGAGGATTTATTTGTTTTTATATTTTTTTTTGACGTTGAAAAAATCCCAAATGCCCCAGGGGATCAATACAGCGCTCAGTACTTGATTGAAAAGCGCATATTCAGCCATGTCAGGGTCTGGATTTAACCATCCGTCCCAAAAGCACCACAATCCGAATCCGAGCAACAGGATAGTGAATACGTAAGGGCTCATTTTAGGAGGGGGAGGGGGCTTTCCCTTCGATTTTTTTTCATTCATGAATTCTTTTGTCCTTATGATAATTATTTATTTAAATAGTTATCATAGATCATTTTACTTGAGAAGAAATAAATATTTTGCGAAAAAAATATTATTTCAAGAGGCTTCGGCGTTTACGTTTATGATATTGCCCGCCCGGGACCATAAAAATTTGAAAAAACAGTTCAGCAAAATATAAAAATCATGTATATTCAACCTTTTTTTAAGAGTTAAAAATTCGGTGGATTATTATTACATTATAAAGAGCCAGCACTGGATACCATCCAGGCGGTTTTGGGACATGGAGTAAAAAATGGCTAAACCAAAAAAAGAAGCAACATTGATGGACAAAGTCGTTGGGCTGTGCAAACGCAGGGGCTTTGTATATCCGGGATCTGAGATTTACGGCGGACTGGCCAATGCCTGGGATTTCGGTCCTTTAGGGGTGGAGCTGCTTAAAAATCTGAAAGATGCCTGGTGGAAAAAATTTGTCACCGAACGTATTGATATGGTGGGTCTGGATGCCGCCATCCTCATGAACCCGACCGCCTGGGAAGCCTCCGGCCATGTGGGCAGTTTTTCCGATCCACTGATGGACTGCAAAAAATGTAAATCCCGGGAGCGGGCCGACAAGCTTGTGGAAACGTGGCAACATGACAACAGGTCTGATGAGCAACCCGCTAACTGGGCAGGGGAAAAAACCCCACCCCAGGATATGCTGGATTTTATTAATGCCAAAAATATCACCTGTCCCAAGTGCGGCAGCCTTGAATGGACCCTGCCAAAGGCCTTTAACCTGATGTTTAAAACCCAGCAGGGCGTGGTTGAAGGCGAAGGAAAGGACATATATCTGCGTCCTGAAACCGCCCAGGGTATCTTTGTCAATTTTAAGAATGTCCAGACCACCTCACGCAAAAAAATTCCCTTTGGCATTGCCCAGATCGGCAAGGCTTTCAGGAACGAAATTACTCCGGGCAATTTTGTGTTCAGGACCCGTGAGTTTGAGCAGATGGAAATTGAATATTTCTGTAAACCCGGAACCGATCCTGAGTACCATGACTTCTGGAAAAAATTCTGCATGGACTGGTACTTAGGGCTAGGCGTTACCCCGGACAATCTTAGATTGCGTGACCATGACGCAGCGGAATTGTCCCATTACTCCAATGGCACGTCCGATATTGAATACCGGTATCCCTTTGGCTGGGGGGAATTATGCGGCATCGCTTCGAGGACCAACTATGACTTAAGCCAGCATATGGAGTACTCCTCCAAGGATCTGCAGTATTTTGACGAGGCTGCCAGGGAAAAGTACATCCCCTTTGTAATTGAACCGTCCCTCGGGGTTCAGCGCTCTGCTCTGGTATTTTTGTGCGACGCCTATGAAGAAGAAGAAATTAAAGAGGGGGATACCCGGGTGGTACTGCATCTGCACAACCAGCTGGCCCCTGTGAAAATCGCAGTGATGCCCCTGGCCAAAAAAATTGCCGACAACGCAAAGCCCGTCTTTGACATCCTGGTACAGCAACTGGGGCTGAACATGGATTTTGACGTCCAGGGCAGCATAGGCAAGCGCTACCGTCGCCAGGATGAGGTCGGCACCCCCTATTGCATCACCTTTGATTATGACTCCCTTGACGACAATGCCGTTACTATCCGGGAGCGGGACTCCATGGATCAGCAGCGTATAAAGATAGATGAATTGGTTCCCTTTTTCCGGGAAAAATTTACATATTAACGAAAAAATTTTATGACACTGTATTCATACAAAGATATTGCACCGGACATCCACGACTCCGTTTTTATAGCACCTGGTGCAAAAATTATAGGAGATGTGCAGATCGGCCGGGATTCGTCGGTCTGGTTTCAATCGGTTCTCAGGGGCGATGTCGCTGAGATCCGCATTGGCGAACGCACAAATATTCAGGATCTTTGCATGGGGCATGTGGCCAGGGACACCCCGTTGATCATCGGAAACGGCGTCACCATAGGCCATAACTGCTGTGTGCACGGCTGCACCATTGGGGACGGCTGTCTGATCGGCATGGGTGCGGTTCTCTTGAATAACAGCGTAATAGGGAACGGTTGCGTCATCGCGGCCGGTGCCGTTGTCCTTGAAAAAACAATCATTGAGCCATATTCACTTGTTACCGGGTCGCCGGGCAAAGTAAAGAAAATTTACGAAAACCAGGAAGAGATTGATCACATGCTGAAAGCAGCCTCTGATAACTATGTGGGGCACGCAAGGGAATTTGGTTCTAACGATCTGTTTTATGAGATTAAAAAATAGAACGGTAATTCCATCCCCTGTCGATCAAAGGCAGGGGATTTATTTTTTCTGCGGTCCTTACCGGTTTCTGGCTGCTTTTTCTACCCCGGTCCAATCCTTTTCAAGCCCCATGGCCCGGCCCAGCAATTGGGTAAGGAGTATGGCGGGTATGGGGTTTGTTGATCCCGATTTCAGGATAAGATCCCGGCCGTATTCATATTGCATGTGGCAATAGTTGCATGCCGTGCAGATTATATCGGCGCCTTCCTGTTCCGCTGTTTTATATTTTTCCAGAATAAAGTCCCGGGCCAGTTTGTTGTTTTTTTCCAACAGGGGATTGCCGCAGCACTCCAGGCGTTTGGACCAGTTTACGGGGTCTGCCCCGGTCAGTGTGATAATCCGTTCAAATATCGTCGGTGCATTGGGGCGGTCATCGAATCCGGTGATGGTTGACGGACGCAGCGCATGACAGCCGTAGCTTGGGGCCACTTTTATCCCGTCAAGGGGGTGGGTGATGCTTTGCCGGATAACGCCTTTATCGACTTCCCGGTCCAGGAAGGTCAGCATGTGATGAATTTTGACGCCCCCGTCATAGTGTAGCCCTTCCTTTTTCAGTATCCCGTTGATCATGACTTGTTTGTCGGGGTCGTTTTGAAAATAATGTTCTGCCTGTTTAAGGGTGCCGAAACCGCACTTGCACAGGGTCAGCACAGGCAGACTATGGGCCTGGGCGATAGCCAGATTCCGTATGGCCAGTAAAAGAAAGGCATCCAAATTTTTTTCCTTAACAGGGTATCCGCAACAGCCAAAATCAAGTTCTTCCACCTCAACATTGAGCCTGGATAAAACGGCTTTAGCCGACTTTGGATGCTGGGGAATGTCAAATCCGGTTCTACATCCTGAGAATAGCGCGTATTTCATATTCCAAATTCCTGGTGGTATGCCATGTTTCTAAGTTGATAAAAAATATCCGTAATCTTGACTCCCTGGGGACAATTTTCCTGGCATTTATAACAAGTCAGGCAATCCCATACAATGGGGGCATCCTTTGCCAAATCGGTTTGCCCCAGAATAAGGGCATGTATGACCTGGTGGGGTGCTGATCCGAACTCTTGGGTTTCGTCTGTAACACCTACCACCGGGCATATGCTTGTACAAGTCAGACAGGTATAACATTGTGAAAATGTAGCCCCCTGGAGGGATTCTTTCAAGGATGCAACCACAGGGTTTTTTCCGGTTTTGATTTTCACAGGGGCTTCAAGCCCGGCTTTTTCAGACTTATGTTTTTTGCGAAGTTCCCTTATTCGAATAACGGGATCCGGAAGAGATTCCTCCTCCAGCTGCCCCCGGGTTGCCTTCCAGATATCCTGCAGGTCCAGTCCGGCAGGGCAGATCTGGGAACATTTGTTGCACATGGTGCAGATAAAACTGCCAATGGAAAAGGCATCCCTTAATTCCGGATCCATTGGCCGGCCCCATGCCGACTCCCGGATGCGGGTTACACGTTCCGAGGGAAACACCCATTGATTGTCAAATATTTCATATAAAGGTCCCACGGCACAATGGCTGGTGCAGGTGCCGCATTGGGTGCAGGCGGAAAGATCAAACACCCGGCGGGTGGCCTTGTTCTCATCGCGTTTTATTTGCTGTCCTGAAAATCCCGAAATTATAAGGCTTACCGGGGTTGTCAAAATATGCAGGAACTTGCTGAAAGGCAGGTAGGCCAAGGCGAAAAAACAGCTTAAAAAATGAATCGTCAGCATCAGTGAATCCAGGCGGTGCCTATTGAAAAAACCGGCAACCGGCTTCATGGCAATGGAGACAGGATAGGAGACAAATGCCCACCTTGGGTTCGCGTGGCAGGCGGCGCAATTGTCTTCATTGATAATCCACCCTTCTTCCATAATTTCCGGGGTGACCGGGATGGTCTCCCCAGGGAACTGGACATTGAATTCTTCCTGCCAGACGGCCTTAAGCGCCGGGAGTTCCTCATCATAATCCATGGCGCCATATTCTTCCACCATGTCGTAAAACACACCGGAAGAGATGATCTTTGCGCCTTCCAGGCCAAAACCGGATGTCATGATGAGTGCAAGCAGGACGATGGCCAGGCAATCTGGGCGCTTGCTGATCTGTTTTAAGCGAAAATGGGTTTTCCTGCGATATATGGCAATGCCCACTCCCACCATCACCATTACACCAGCCACATTCCGAAGGGCCATGAACGGGTTCAGGGTGGATAGGTAATCTGAAAAAATCACTTCGCTGACATAGCTTTCAAGGGCATGGAAAAAAAACAACCAGGCAAACCCCCAGTAAATACAGATGTGCATAAACCACTTCAGAAAATTCTGGCGCATCAGCGGCAATTGAAGCACTACATCCAGAATAATCGTCTTGAAAAGATGAAAAATCCGGGCAGGTGATACCAGGATGCCGAACAGGCTGAACAAAAAAGCTTTTATTCGGCCTGCCGTAGTGACTCCGGACCGGTCCGATCCGATGGTTAACCGGAAAAATCCAATGATTCTGTAAATGATTCCGACGAGGAATATTGCCAACGCAATAAAAAAACTCCAGGTATAAAGCGCTGGACCGGTTAATAAATCATACAACGGCATTAATTATCTCCCAGTAAAATTTAGGATGATATCCAGGAGCCTCGAATCCGGGTACCAAAAATGTCACATAAATGCTACTCAAAAAGAGCACAAAATAATCTATTAGAATATTGCAATAAGTCAGCATTGTCAATTTTATATTTTATACTTAAGATGTGTGGATAATCCGCATTATCGGCTCAGGGAAAAACCAACCCGAAAGATTTCTTCTTTTGAGCTGTATTCCTTCAGGCGTTCCGCATATCCGTTGAAATACTGCAGATGCAGGTAGAGATTGAGCCCGTTGTTGAAAAACGAGGTCAGCGGATAGCTTAAGTCCGCCTGGATACTGGGACCCGCGTCAGCCCACCTTGTGTGGGTATCCAGACACAGGCCCATGGGTCTGCCTGCCTGGAGCTGCAAATCAAAATATCCCCGAAAATCTGCCAGGTCCGGATTATTTTCATCCTCATTCATCACGTATACCCACAGTTTGGGTGCAACGGTCAGATAGGCATTCTCAAAAAGTGAAATCTGCATAATCGGCTTGATATATATATAATTGGTGGACCTGGAATCTTCTCCGCTCTTGCCGTTGGACTCATGCTGGAACCCGCCTTGGACACCGAACGTTTTAACCCATGGCAGATCTAAATCAATTTTGGGCACCAGGTAAAACAACTCCGGCTTATAACTGGAATCGTTAAAAGGTTTGGACGTTGACTCAAGGTCCCAGTAAGAGGTCTGGGTATAGGCCAGATGAAATCCATCCAGCAGGGAATTTAACCCCCGGCTGTCAAAGGGCGCATTGAACAGCTTGTACTTAAAACTGACCTGGAATTTACTTTTTTCCAGTCCTGGGTCCACACCGAACAGGAAATAGACCGGCTCATAGGCAGACAGATTTTTCAAAAAGGGCTGAAATTCGTTTTGCTTTTCTCCAATGACCAGTTGCCCCTGGCTTGCATGTTCCTCTTCTCGGTCCTGGGGTTCAACCGGCGGAACCGCGGCAAACAACACCGGGCTGGACTTGAGATCTTCGAGTGTCAGACTGACCGTTCCGGTCATGTCTTGTGGCAGTTCAAACTCATAGGTCAGTTTGGCGAATCCGCCGGCCGGGACAGTCACCGTGCCGTCTGGGGCGATTTCCATACCAATGGCCTTCACTACGCGCTTTTGATCGTCTATGCCCACCGTTACCATGACAGAATCATAATCCTTTGAAATGATATCCGTGGTACCGGGATTTTGGACAAACAGGGTAAACCGGGTAGGTTGACCTGCCACGGCATTTTCCTGGGGCGGGACAATGAATATATTTGATGTGTCAGCTCTTGCAGAAGTTAGATGCAAAGAAATTGCACCCAGGGCAAAAATCACAAAAAACACAGCTATAAGCCGAATGCTTTTTAAGGGGTAATACATGGAAACGCTCCGCAACGGTTTTTTCATGAGCCACAGCTAATTTAAAATACCCGGTTATGTCAAGAAAAATATATTATTAAGCCCGTTGACATCAAATAATTTATGTTCTAAAGATTCCTCCGTTCGAGTGATTTCTGAAATAGCTGAAATGGAGGAGTATATGTCTGAACTTGAAACTCGAGTGGAATGTAAGAGCCTTTTTAAAAAAGTGATGAAGGCTGAAGAAACAATCCAGTTTTTTAAACCTGGAATGAACCTGGGCTGGTCAGGTTTCACACCTGCAGGTTATCCAAAAGCCGTGCCCATAGCACTGGCTGACTATGTTGAAGCCAACAGCCTTCAGGGCAAATGGCGGTTCAACCTCTTTATTGGGGCATCTGTCGGTGCGGAAACCGAAGACAGATGGGCTAGCCTCGACATGATCGACAGAAGATGGCCGTACCAGACAGGTAAAAACATCGCCAAAGGCATCAATGAAGGCCGCATCAGAATGGGTGACAAACACCTTTCTCTCTTCGGCCAGGATCTTGGCTACGGTTTCTATACAAAAGATACGCAGTCAGGCAAGCTTGACCTTGCGATCCTTGAAGTTTCCGCCGTTAAAGAAGACGGAAGCCTTGTGCCCACAGCCTCTTGTGGTGTAATCCCTGAAATCCTCATGGTTTGTGACAAGATCATCCTTGAGGTTAACACAGGTATGCCGTCATTCGAAGGCATGCATGACCTTTTTATGCAGGGAACACCGCCTAACAGACAGGTCTTCAATATTACAAAAGCAGACAGCCGCATAGGTTCTACCACCATCCCATGTGACCCTGAAAAAGTTATTGCTGTTGTAGAGTCAAAATATCCCGACAAAGGCCGCGCTTTTACAGCAATTGATGCGAAATCCGAAGCCATTGCAGGACACATCATTGATTTCTTCAGTGCTGAAGTTAAAGCCGGACGGCTTCCTGAAAACCTGCTTCCGCTCCAGTCCGGTGTTGGTTCTATCGCCAATGCAGTTGTGGGCGGTCTTGCTAAAAGTCCTTTCGAACACCTTACGGTTTACACGGAAGTTCTTCAGGATACCATGCTTGACCTATTTGATGCCGGTAAACTTGATGCCGCGTCTTCATGTTCACTTTCCCTTTCCGAAAAAGAGGGCTTCCCGCGTTTTCTGGCAAACCGGGATAGATACGCAGACAAAATTGTTCTTCGTCCGCTTTCCGTTTCCAACTCGCCGGAGGCGGTCCGCCGTCTTGGATGTATCTCTATGAATACACCTATTGAGTTCGACCTTTACGCCCACGCGAATTCAACACTCGTAGGTGGTACAAGAATGATCAACGGCATCGGCGGTTCAGGTGACTTCCTCAGAAACGGTTACCTTACAATTATGCACTGTCCGTCCGTCCGTCCTACAAAAAAAGATCCGACAGGTATCACCTGCGTTGTGCCAAAAGCGCCGCATGTTGACCACACAGAGCACGACCTTGACGTTGTCGTCACAGATCAGGGCCTTGCAGACCTTCGTGGTCTCGCGCCTAAAGAGAGGGCTCAGACGATCATCAACAAATGTGTGCACCCTGAATATAAAGATATCATGCAGGAGTATCTTGACATCTCTTCTAAGATCACGCTTGCAAAAGGTATCGGTCACGAGCCCCAACTCTTTGACAGATGTTTTAAAATGCAGCTGAATCTTGCTAAAAACGGCACAATGAAAATCGACAACTGGGACGTACCTGAAATGGTATAGTTAGATTGGCACGATTGAAAGCTTAAACGTTTTCCCGGTTGCACAAGATACATATAGGGGAGCCTTAACGGGTTCCCCTTTTTTATTGGCCCAACGCTTTTATGGATTTGACAACCCCTTTGATCACCTGTTAAATTACCGGCATGAAAAATAAAACAAGAATGGATAAACCCTGTCGGACAACGCTTTCCGTGCCGGGAAATAAAGAAAAAATGCATGCCAAGGCTGCGGCGTCCAACGTTGACGTCATCATGCTGGACTTAGAAGACAGCGTGCCGGCAGATCAAAAAGAAGCAGCCCGTAAAACGGTTATTGACTCGCTTCTGTCTTTGGATTTTAACGCAAAGTGCGTAGACCTTCGCATAAACAGCCTGGACACCCCTTTTGCCTACAAAGATTTGATTCAGGTGGTAGAGGCGGCCGGCGATCACCTTGATAACATTGTGGTGCCAAAGGTAAACGATGAGGGGGACATTCATTTTGTCAGCCGGTTACTGGATGGCCTTGAAATGGCATTGGGGCAAAAAAGGCAGATCCGGATTCAGGCATGTATTGAGACCGCCCAGGGACTTTCTCGGATTAAAGAAATTGCCGAGGCCGATGCCAGGCTTTCGGCGCTGGCATTTGGCATTGCCGATTACCAGGCCAGCATTGGTGCCGGACTGATCTCTTTATCCGGCCACGGAGAAAACGAGGAACAGGTTTATCCCGGCCACCGGTGGCATTTCCCTATTAGCCGTATGGTCATGGCTGCCAAGGCCAATGGGCTTTTGGCCCTGGATGCACCCTATGGAAACTTTAAGGATGACCACGGTCTGAAAAAATCCACTGACCTGGGTAAGGCACTTGGATGTGACGGCAAATGGGTGATCCATCCCGACCAAATCGATACGGTCAACCAGGTGTTTACCCCTTCAAAGGAAGAGATTCAACGGGCCAAGCAGATTCTGGAAGCGGCAGATGACCGGTCACGAGGCGCCGTGGCTGTGGACGGTCGCATGGTGGACCAGGCCACCATCCGTATTGCCCGCAGGGTTTGGGACCAGGCCGTTTTCCTCGGACAGGTTTAAGGGACTCTGAAAAATAGAAAAAAGGACATATTTTTATCAAACAGAATTCATCAAACTCCGGTTCAACAAAATAGAGTTAAAAAAAATGTTCTTTAAATTTTGTTGAATTAGGTATCATGTCCCCGGAATTCCACGCGATTCACGGCGGCGGAGCCGCCGTGAACAAATTAATGTATGATTTCCGTTTATCTTTTATGCCCACTTCTCTAACGGGATAACATGAAAAGTTTGAAGGTTATGCAGATCTGAATAATTTCTTTTTAAATTCAACTTTATTGGAGATTAACCTTTTTTCTTTTTATTTTCAGAATTGTATTCCGGCATGAATTAAAAATCAATGGAACCCGGGGTGCGGGGAAAGGCAATAACATCCCGAATATTGGAAATACCGGTAAGCATCATCAAAAACCGTTCAAAGCCCATGCCAAAGCCGGCGTGGGGCACGGTGCCGAACCTGCGTGAATCCAGGTACCACCAGTAGGGATCTTTATCAAGACCTATCTCATCCATCCGGGCCTCCAGCACGCTTAAGCGCTCCTCCCGCTGACTGCCCCCGATGAGCTCGCCGATGCCCGGAACCAGTAGATCCATGGCAGCTACGGTTTGGCCGTCATCGTTCATGCGCATGTAAAAGGGTTTGATCTGTCTTGGATAATCAGTAAGAAATACCGGCGTCTTAAAATGTTCTTCAGCCAGAAACCGCTCGTGTTCAGACTGCAGGTCAATGCCGTACTCAACCGGATATTCAAATGTTCTGCCGCATTTTTTCAAAATTTCCACGGCGTCAGTGTAAGGCAGCCGGGCAAAGGGTTTGCTTACCAGGGTTTCCAGCTGCGGTCCCAGGTTTTTGTCCACAAAACGCATGAACAGGTCCAGATCTTCTCTGCAATGATCCATGGCATGCCTGACCAGGTATTTAACCAGCTCTTCGGCATGATCCATATCACCGTCAAGGTCACAAAATGCCATTTCCGGTTCCAGCATCCAGAATTCTGCAGCATGGCGCCGGGTATTGGAATTTTCCGCCCTAAAGGTTGGACTGAAGGTATAGACATCGCCCAGGGCAAGGGCAAACATTTCGGCTGAGAGCTGACCGGATACGGTGAGATTGGCTTCCTGACCGAAAAAATCCCTGGAAAAATCCATTCGCCCCTGTTTTTGAACATCCGCCGGATCAAGGCCTGTGACCCGGAACATCTCTCCTGCGCCTTCGCAGTCGGAACCTGTGATCAACGGGGAGTGAAGATAATAAAACCCCTTATCCAGATAAAAGGCATGAATGGCCTGGGCCATCCGGGATCTGATCCTGAAAGCCGCACCGTATTTGTTGGTCCGGGGCCGAAGATGGGCAATACTTCGCAAAAACTCGTCTGTATGCCGTTTTTTCTGTAAAGGATAATTTTCCGAGGCAATGCTGATCACATCCACAGCAGTGGCCTGGATTTCCCACTTCTGGCCCTTGCCGGGCGATGCCACCAACTGTCCGGTTACGCTGGCCGCAGAGCCTGTGGTCAGTTTTTCCACCTTCCTGTATTTAGCCAGGTCGTTTCCGGCAATCACCTGGATATTGGCCAGACAGGAACCGTCATTGAGTTCAATAAAACTAAAATCCTTTGCGTCCCTTTTGGTCCGGACCCATCCCTGTACAAAGACCTCACCCGGTGGGTTGGCCATATCCAGCACTGCCTTTATCTTGGTTCTTTTCATTGCAATTTCCGTTTTAAAAATATATAGTTACTGATTTTCAAACAGGTAAAGTAAAGGTTAGAATATAAGAAAATCAGTATCATGTACAAACAAAATTATCAATACATCCTTAACCGGGTCCAGACCCCGACCCGGTATTCCGGCAATGAAATCAACTCAGTCAAAAAAGACCTGTCCCAGGTTGATCTGACCTTTGCCCTGGCCTTTCCGGACCTGTATGAAATCGGTACATCCCATTTTGGACTTCAAATCCTTTATTCCATTCTGAACAAACGGGAAGATATTGCAGCAGAACGCTTTTTTGCCCCGGCACCGGATATGGAAGCGTTGATGCGGGAAAAACAAATCCCCTGTCTCTCCATGGAGACCCGGACGCCTCTGGACCGCTTTGATATCATCGGCGTCAGCCTCTTGTATGAACTCAATTTCACCAACATTCTGACCCTGTTTGATTTATCCGGCATCCCCTTTTACGCGAATCAGCGGGATGATAGTTTCCCCTTGATCATTGCCGGCGGCCCCTGCGCCTTTAATCCAGAGCCTTTAGCTGATTTTTTCGATGCCTTTGTGATTGGCGACGGAGAACAGGCCATCACCCAGGTGGCAGATACCGTTCTTGCCTTTAAAAAGGAGGGTGACGGCAAAAAAAAGACGTTGCTCAGGATGCTTTCCAAAATTGAGGGCGTATATGTGCCGTCCTTTTTCACCCCATCCCGGGATGGTAACGGCCACCAGATTCTGACCCCTCAGTATGCGGACTACGCCCGCATCAAACGGGCCATCCTGCCGGAACTGACCTTTGCCGGTTTTCCCATTTCACCCATCGTGCCCTTTGGAAAACCGGTTCATGACCGCCTGCGCCTGGAAATCGCCCGGGGATGTTCCAGGGGGTGCCGGTTCTGCCAGGCCGGAATGATTTACAGGCCGGTAAGGGAACGAAGTCTGGAAGATCTTCTTGAAATTACCAAAACCTCTTTGGCAACCACGGGTTACTCGGACATTTCCCTGCTGTCTTTGAGCACCGGAGATTATTCGCAACTGCCTGCATTAATAGAAAAACTACTATTGCTGAGCCAAGGCCAATGCAATGCCATCAGCCTGCCGTCCATCCGGGCAGAAAAACTGACCCCCCAGCTCATGGAGCTGATCAAAAGTGTCCGTAAAACCGGTTTTACCATTGCACCAGAAGCCGGAACCCAGCGCCTGCGCGACATCATCAACAAGAACCTCACCGAAGAGAGCATTGCAAAAACCGTTGAAAACGCCCTGTCCCTGGGCTGGAAAAACATCAAGCTGTACTTTATGACAGGCCTTCCCTTTGAACAGATGGATGACATTGAGGGCATTGCGGATCTTTCCCGACGGCTGGCCTCCAACTATACCAAGGGAAAACAGATGATCAATGTTTCTGCCACCTGCTTTATTCCCAAAGCCCACACCCCGTTCCAGAATCATGCCCAGATGACCCTGGACCAGACCCTTGAAAAACTGCAGTACCTGAAAGACAATCTGCGGCACCCCAAGGTAAAGCTGAAATGGCAGGATCCGAAGATGAGTCTTTTGGAAGGGGTATGGGCCAGGGGAGACCGGGCCCTGTCGCCTCTACTGGTCAAGGCATTTGAACTGGGATGCCGCCTGGACGGATGGAGTGACCATTTGAATTTCAGCCTGTGGGAACAGGCCTTTGAGACCACAGGCATTGATCCTGTCTTTTATACCTCCCGCCAAAGAGCCTCTGGTGAGCCACTGCCCTGGGACCACATTGATTCCGGGATTAAAAAAGAGTTCTTCGAAAGCGAATTTAAAAAAGCGGAAGAGATGGCCTTGACACCGGACTGCCGGGAGAACGCCTGCACCGGGTGCGGCATTTGCAACTTTAAAACCATTGCGCCTGTGGTTCAAAAAAACAATGCCGGCCAGGAACCGCTTTCAGATAAAAACCCGGAGAAAAGAACAGGCCTGCAGCCGGACCGCCTACCGGACGACGCGTTTATCAAATACGAATTGAACTTTTCCAAACTGGAAGACGCCAGATTTTTCGGGCATCTGGAAATGGCCACCATTTTCCAACGCGCAGTCAAGCGTACAGGCTTTGCCGTAAAATACTCCAAGGGGTTCAATCCGTCCATGCGCATGTCCTTTGCCACTGCCCTACCCCTGGGGATGGAGAGTGAGGAGGAAAGTCTTTACATCTATCTTGAAAAAGGATTGAAGCCCCACAGGATCATGTCATCCCTGAACGCCCAACTGCCGCGGGGTATTGAGATTACAGACTGCGCACTTTTCAGTAAATCACCGCAAAGTCAGTCCCCCCGGGACACCTATCAAATTTCATTTGCAACACCCTGTATCGGCCAACCTGAACTGGACCGGTTTCTGGCCCTGTCTGAATTTATGGTTGAAGATATCAGCAAAAAAGGTAAAATTCGAAAAACAGATTTACGAAAAGCGCTTTCATCCGTTCGACTGATTTCCCCTATTTGCCTTAAAATGACGCTGGCACCGTATAATGCACGCATCGTCAGGCCTGTAGAAATTTTGGCCAGGGGATTTGGTGTTGATGATACAGTTGTAAAGGATGCAAGAATAAAAAAATTGAAGAGTTAACTTAAATATTGTCTGAACGAAAACTTGGAAATTTTGTCGAGTACAAGGCGGACCGCAAATTTTAACCACAGGCATATATAAAATATTCCGAGGATTAAAATTTGTTGTCCAACGAAGTAATCGGCAAAATTTATGGTTTTCGATCGGTCACTAAGTAGACCATAAGGATTTGTTATGCTCAAAGAGCTTGTTGTCAATTGTGCTCCCCATGAAACCCGGGTCGCCCTGCTGGAAGACGGGACCATAGTCGAAGTCTTTAATGAACGCAGGGATGACACAAGTATTTCAGGAAATATATATAAAGGCAGGGTCCAGCGAGTACTGCCGGGTATGCAGGCGGCGTTCGTGGATATAGGATTTGACCAGGCTGCATTCCTCTATGTAGATGATGTACTGGATTCCGCCAGTCTTAAGCTGTGCAGACAGCTGGAACAGGATGCAGATGCAGAAGAGCGGGATGATGATGAACTGACGGTTAATGAAATGGCGGTTAATGAAATGGCGGTTGATGAAATGGACGAAGAAACCGAGTCATGGAAAGCCCCAGCACCGGAATGCGCCATCCAAGGACTTCTTGTAGAGGGCCAGGAAATCCTGGTCCAGGTGGCAAAATCATCCATTGGATCCAAAGGCCCTCGAGTCACCACCCATATCTCCCTGGCCGGCAGGTATATGGTACTTATGCCTACGGTGGATCATATCGGCATTTCCAGGCGGATCACGGACGAGACCGAACGAACCCGGCTGAAGGAGATGCTCAAAGAGCTGCGTAAAAATAATTTTGGCTATATTTTCAGAACCCAGGCCAAGGACATTGATGAAGTCACGTTGTCAAAAGAGATCGAATTTTTAAACAACACCTGGCAGGATATCCAGGAAAAAGACCGGACCACATCGGCCACAGCCCTGGTTTACAAAGATCTTAATGCCACCTTCCGGGCGGTCAGGGATCTTTTGGCCAATGAAGCGGACAAACTGATCATTGACTCAAAAAAAGAATATGAAAGCGTCCAGAATTTTCTAAAAAAACTGATGCCCGATGTCAACCTTTCCGTTGAGCTGTACCAGGGCAAAGAGCCCATTTTTGACGCGTACAATATTGAAGGGGACATCACCCGGGCACTGAACAAGAAAGTCTGGCTCAAATCAGGCGGGTATATTATTATTGAACAGACCGAAGCGTTAGTGGCCATTGACGTAAACACGGGACGGTATGTGGGCAAACGCAACTTTGATGAAACCATTCTGAAAACCAACCTGGAAGCGGTCAAGGAGATTGCCTACCAGGTACGGCTGCGTAATATCGGCGGTATCATTATCATTGACTTCATTGACATGCGTAAGACCGCCCACAAGGACAAGGTTATGGCCCAGATGCACGAAGCCATGAAAAAGGATAAAAGCCAAACAAATATTCTTCCCCTCACGGAACTTGGCCTGGTTCAGATGACGCGCAAGCGCACCCGGCGCAATCTGACCCGAACCCTTTGTGAGCCTTGTTTTTACTGTAATGGAACCGGTTACCTGCTATCGGGCAAATCCATTTGCTACAAAATTTACAAGGACCTGGCCGCCGAAGCCAGGGACATGATGGGCAACAGGTTTACGGTAAAAGTACATCCGGAAATTGCCCAGCTTTTCCACGGCAGTGAAAATCATCTGCTGGTTTCCCTGGAATCAAAATTTGCAAAACCCATTTCCATTTACCCGGAACCCCATTACCATATTGAGGAATACCACATATTTGAATCCCTTTCTCCGAAACCTTCAAAAGGGGAAAATCAGCCATAGGAACTGTTTAGGCCCAAGTTCAAAATAAAACCTTCCATATGGTTTGCTTTTTCATGCGTCTTCTTCGTTGTGTCAATGGGTACATATATTTAATATGCTCCCATTGCCACGCCTTGAATACGAACGAAAATTTTAAACCATATTTTGGAATGTTTTATTCCGATCACGGGCCTTAAACGCGCCAGCCCTATTCTTCTATTTTATAAAATTTTATGTAATGTTGGGGTTCAGTTTGATTGACATTAATAAATATATGGATTAGTATTCCATGTTTATTGCAGTTTATGCAACTGATATATTGACAATATAATAACAAGGAACGAGGATTTTATGAAACGCACTTATCAGCCAAGCAACCGGAAAAGAACCAGAAAACACGGATTCCTGAAAAGAATGTCCACCCCAGGCGGTAAACGTATTATTAATGCCAGGCGGGCTAAGGGAAGAAAAAGACTGACCACGATTTAAATCTTTCAGGGGTGTATTGAGTAACTTTTCTTTACCCAAAGATGTACGGCTCCGGAAACGGGCCGAATTTTTAAAGCTTTCACGACATGGTAGAAAGATACGAACCAGTTATTTTATAGCTGCTGTTTCCAAGGGAACAGAAAAAAACAATCGAATTGGAATTACCGTATCTAAAAAAGTGGGGAATGCAGTCGCGCGCAACAGAATAAAAAGGCTTGTAAGAGAGTATTTCAGACACAGGAAAAATTTTGTATCCGGAACAAACGACATCAGTATAATTGCAAGAAAAGGTCTGACAGCACTGTCCAATAAACAAATTTATGAAAAGCTTAATAAACTTTTTGAGAAAATTGCATTGGCATAAATGATCAGGCAACTGTTATCCATATTGATCAGGTTCTATCAGATTTTTATATCGCCGCTCCTTGGCACCCATTGCAGATATGAGCCATCGTGTTCGCACTATGCCCTGGAAGCGATTCAAAAATATGGCAGCATAAAAGGCAGCATTCTTGCAATAAAAAGAATATTACGCTGCCACCCGTTCCGACCTGGCGGTTATGATCCGGTTCCTTAAACCAGCTTTAAAAAACAATCTGTTAAGCGTCACCTGCCTTCCTCTTTCTTTACAGTTTTAAGACAACCCCCTTGTTTTTAGGAGAGAAGATGGATGAGCAAAAACGATTATTTTTAGCTGTGGTGCTGTCAATTGCAGTCCTTTTGGGCTATCAGTTCTTTTTCGCACCCGCACCCCAGCCTGATAATCAAAACCAGAACGCCCCGTCACAGACGATGGATTCGTCTGAATCCGATTCCGCCAAGGTCTCGGACTTCACCCCCAAGACAGTACCCGCAACTGCCCCGGCAGCCCAAACCGACTTACGGGACTTTCGTACTATCACGCTGTCCACCCCCTACTACACCATTGCCGTCAGTGAATATAAAGCTGCGGTAACAAGCCTGACCCTCAATGATTACAGGGAAACCAATGATGAAGGGTCTCCTGCAAAACAGCTGGTGACTGAGGAGCTAGCCGATATTACCGGAGGTATCTTTTCCATTGATACCGCCAAGGGAGGTATCAGGGGACTGGGCGATGCTGTTTTCTCATCCGATGCGAGCAGCACGAATCTTTCCCTGAACCAAGGGGAAAAAAGCATTACATTTTTCTGGACTAACCCGGACGGCATTACCGTAAAAAAAGTACTGACCTTCAGGGCGGACTCCTACCTTATCCATTGCGACATCATTGTTCAAAATGGCTCGGGCATGCCGGTCAATGACGGCATCAGCATTTGCGTTCCCGGTTATTTCAATGAAGATGTAAAGAAACGCTCCCGGTTCGCATATGAAGGGCCGGTGGCCTACCTTGACAACAAATTCACCACCATCAAACCCAAGGACATTGAAGACAAGGACACCTATTCGGGAATTGTGGGTTGGGTCGGGTACACCAGCCGTTATTTCCTGACGGCGGTATTGCCGGATACCCCGGAGGACGCCACCGTGAAGCTCACCTTTGCCAATGACGTTGTCACCAACCGGCTGGTTACCCAGATGCCCAGACTGGATCCGGAAAAACAAAACCAACAGTCCTTTACCCTGTATATGGGCCCCAAAAGCCATAAAATTTTAAGCCAGTACGACAACCTTTTGAAAAAATCCGTTAATTTCGGTTTTTTTGATATCATAGCCAAGCCGCTGCTCATTGCCATGAACTTTATCCATGACATTATCCCCAACTACGGCGTGGCCATCATTCTTCTGACCATTCTCATCAAACTGATATTCTGGCCCCTGGGCACCAAAAGCTACAAGTCCATGAATGAGATGAAAAAAGTACAGCCTTTGATGATGGAGATCCGGGAAAAGTACAAAAATGACAAACAGCGCATGAATCAGGAAACCATGGCATTGTACAAAACATACAAGGTCAACCCGGCTTCGGGGTGCCTGCCGCTGCTGGTGCAGATGCCCATTTTTTTTGCCCTGTACCGCATGCTCTACATGGCCATTGAGCTGCGCCACGCGCCATTTGTGGGATGGATTCAGGATCTGTCCGGACCGGACCGCCTGTTTCACTTTAATTTTGCCATCCCGTTTATGGACGCCCCTTACGGTATCCCTGTGCTGACACTTTTCATGGGTGCATCGTTCCTGCTCCAGCAGAAAATGACACCCACGGCCGGAGACCCCATGCAGGCAAAGATGATGATGCTTATGCCCATATTCATGACCGTTCTGTTTATCAACTTTCCGGCAGGGCTGGTTCTGTACATGTTTGTCAACAACATCATCTCAATGGGCCAGCAGTATTACACACAAAAGATATTAGCCTAAGGAGGACGCATGAACCAACCTCTTGAATTTACCGGAAAGAATGTCAACTCCGCCATTGAGGCGGCCTGTAGACAACTTAATATCCCCCAAAAAGAATTAAAATACAATGTAATCTCATCTGGAACAACCGGCATTTTCGGTATTGTCGGTCGTAAAGATGCCCGGATCCGGGTGACGGTTCCGGGCAATAAAACACAGCAATCCAAGGAAGACAAAGAAGGCATCCTATCCATTGTGGATGAAGCCTTTGGGCAGAACAAACCCACGCCGGAACCCAAAAAGGTCGTGCCAGAACCCAAAAAGCCGGAACCAAAACCAAAGCCGATACAAGAAAAAGAACCCAAAGAGGTGCCGGACAGCCCGGATAAAAAACTTCAGAAGCCGGAAAACGAACCCAAACCTGAAGCGGAAGATACCGGCCGGTGGGATGCCCACCCGGCACCCAGGTCTGAAAGGCCAAACAAAGAAGAATTGCCGCCGGAACCGGTTTCCCAGGCATCCATTGACTTAGGCATTGAAGCGGTACAAAAAATGGCAGACCTGATCACCGAAGACGCCCATGTTGAAGCCATCACCGAAGAGAACAAACTTACCCTGCAAATCAATGGCGGAAATACCGGCATTCTGATCGGCCGCAAGGGTCAGACCCTGGACGCCATGCAGTTTCTTACGGATAAAATCATCAATCGCCAGAGCGAATCCCGGGTCAGGGTCAAAGTTGATATTGAAGGCTATATGGAGACCCGGAAGGCGAATTTAAAGCACCTGGCCCTGAAAATGGCGGAAAAAGCCAAAAAAACCGGACGGCCTGCCACCATTAACCAAATGAGTGCCCAAGACCGCCGTATTGTTCATCTTGCCCTAAAGGACGATGCCCAGGTTCGCACCCAGAGCATGGGAGACGGCTATTACAGACGTCTGGTTATTTTCCCCAAAAAACGCAACTCCTACAAGGGAAAAAAGCGGTTCAAAAAATAAATGACAGATACAATTGCCGCAATAGCCACCCCGTTTGGAAGCGGCGGCATCGGTGTCATCCGGATTTCAGGACAACAATCCTTTGATCTGGCAGCCAAAATTTTTTCAAAGACACCGGCCGAAGGGGAAAAAAGGGCACCGCAATTTATTTCCCACAGGGTAAGCCACGGCTTTATCTGTGACGGAGACACCACGGTTGACGAAGTGCTTGTCATCCCCATGAAAGCGCCACGTTCCTATACAGCCGAGGATGTTGTGGAGATCCAGGCTCACTCGGGTACCATTGTTCTTCGCCGTATTTTAGACTTGCTGTTCAGCCTTGGCGCGCGCCCGGCAGAACCTGGAGAATTTACCCGGCGAGCTTTTTTAAACGGCCGTATCGACCTGACCCAGGCCGAAGCCGTGGCAGATATCATCAATGCGCGGTCGGACTCATCCTTGAAATTTGCGGCCTCCCAGAACCTTGGCATGCTTGGTCAAAGTATCCAGGACATGATCTCTGTCTTAACCCAGTTTCATGCCCGGCTTGAGGCGGCCATTGATTTTCCCGATGATGCAGGAGCATTTTCCTACACCAGCCAGGATAAAACCAAACTTCAATCCGTTGCAGACAAAATTGGGGACCTTATCCAGCAGCACAAAGATGCCTGTTTTTTAAAAACCGGCATACGTCTGGCCATCTGCGGGGAGCCGAATGTTGGAAAGTCCAGCATCATGAATAGTATTCTGGAAAAGGAAAAGTCCATTATCACGGCCATCCCAGGCACTACCCGGGACCCCATTGAAGACAGCCTGACCATTGAGGGAATTCCCTTTGTCATTGTTGATACGGCCGGCATCCACCAGACAGACGACCTTGTGGAAATCATCGGCATTGAAAAAGCCAGGGATCAGATAGACGCGGCTGATATTATCCTGTATGTGATTGAACCGGGAAAACCATTTCCCCAAAAAACGACATCAACCATCCTTCCGGAAAATAAGCCGGTCATTTTTGCCATCAATAAAATGGACCTGGCTGATGAACTTGATCTGCCCCAGCTGCCTGGGAAATATGCCGATCCAAGCCCCGTGAAAATCTCGGCACTCACCGGAAAAGGTATAAACACCCTTAGAACAAGGCTTCTGGAAACCTGTATCGGTAACCTTGAGATTGGGGATGATGCTGTTATCCCCAATCTTCGGCATAAAAACGCTCTTGTCCAGGCCCTTGGGCATATGATAACGATGATGGAAGGGCTTGAAAACGGTCAGGAGGAAGAGACCCTGGCACTGGATGTTAAACATTGTATTAACCATCTTGGGACAATTACCGGAGACACTGCGCCTCCGGATATCCTTGATGCTGTTTTTAATAATTTCTGCATTGGGAAGTAAAGGTATTACCCATGAACTTAGATAAACATTTTGTAAAATATGAAGCGCTTGTCAGCATGGTGGACCAGGTCTTTGACCGAGTTAAAAAGGAGTTCCCCAAAGAGGTCTTCTGCCGGGAGAAATGCTCGGATTGCTGTTATGCTATCTTTGATCTGACCCTGATCGAGGCGCTGTATCTGAACCACAAATTTAACGAAAATTTTTCAGGCAATGAAAAAGCCGATCTCATTAGCATTGCCGATAAAACAGACCGGGTTTTGGCCAGAATGAAACGGGATGCCTACAAAAAAGTAAAAGCCGGGGCTGACCAGCTTGAAATTGTGGGAAGAATGTCCCAGGAACGGGTCCGGTGTCCCCTGCTGGGTGAAAACAATTTATGCTTGATGTACGAGCACCGTCCCATTACCTGCAGGGTATACGGAATACCCACTTCCACGGCAGGGGCCTCCCACATCTGTGGCCGGACCAACTTTGTCCAGGGTAAGGCCTATCCCACCCTGAACATGGACAAAATATACACCCAACTCCAGCTTTTGTCTGCGGAACTGGTAAAAGACATTAACTCGACCAACATCCGGATGCATGAATTGCTTATCCCTGTATCCATGGCGATGGTCACCTTGTTTAACGATGAATTTCTTGGAGTAAAAAAAGATGGGTGAAACACACTTCTCCCCTGAGGAAATAGAAGAAAGAAAAAAGGCCATTTTCGATGCCATGGGAAAACGGGGCCAGAAACAAATTATGAAAACGGGATATGATATATGGGATCCGTTCCAGGAACCCAAAGATCCCATTGACATCCGAAAGGATAAAACCAAACGAACCTCCCAGGAGCTGATCCGGGAATTTCTCACAGCCATTGATGCGGATGAATATTCCAACAGCTACGCCCAGGGCGCCCTTGAAATGTGTCTTGGCATCATAAATGACGAAGAAAAAATCAAAGGCATGTTTGATTTTGCCCAATGGTATACACAACTGCTTAAAAAAGAGGGACATGATTCCCTTTGACCGAAACCGAGCCCTGGATATTCTTCATAATACCGAGGTACACCTGACCGCCAGGGCTTATATTCGTGAAATCAGCCGGGAATTTTCCCTGACACCATTCCAGGCAAAAAAAGTGCTCACATCCCTTGTTCAGAGCCAGGATGTCGCCTATCAGGATCTGTATGGATCCACCTATGTCATGGAAGGCTTTTCAAAACCGGTCCGGATCACGAATCGGTTTTTTATTCTGCCCCCTGATATTGCAAGCATTGCTGGCTCCAATGACATAGATATCCGGATAAGCGTCGGCATCTCCTTTGGTACCGGCCACCACCCCACCACCCGGCTTTGCCTGGCCGCCCTGGACAATCTTTTTTTCTCAACAAGGCAGTCAGAGCATCTTCAAGGCGGCAAGGCCGGGGATATCGGCACGGGTTCCGGGGTGCTTGCCATAGCAGCCTGCCTTGCAGGCATCTCCCGGTGCATGGCCTGGGAAACAGACCCCAATGCGGTTAGCGAGGCCCAGCGGAATGTTGCAGCCAATGGCCTTAAAAACAGAATCAACGTTATCCACGACATCATGACGGTCCAGGATTTAAGACTTTCTCTTGTCATGGCCAACTTACGATTTCCCACTCTTAAGCAGATTGCACCGGACATTTGTTCAATCCTCGTACCCGGTGGAAACCTGATTCTTTCAGGGGTCAGGGCTTGGGAAATGGATAACCTGAAAACCCATTACAGCGCCATGGGATTTTCCATAGACTGGGAACGGGAAGAAAAGCAGTGGGGTGCCGTAACGCTGACAAAAAAGCCATAGGGGAACGTATGCGACCTGCCATTCAAATTCTTGTAACCATACTTCTGGTTTTAAGCGTATCCCATGCCAGGTGTGATGTGTACAGCTGGATCGACGAAAACGGAATCCGGCACTTTTCCAATGTCAATTTACCTTATGGAAAAAAGGCGACACAAATCTCCGAAGCTGTCAGTGCCGCCATAGATCAATCCAATTTTAAGGTCACAAAAGTGTTTGACGGCGATACCGTGCAGGTTCAAGGACAGGATCTTGACTTTCGTATCCGCATGGTGGCCATTGACGCCCCGGAAACCGGTGGATCAAAAAAGAAGGGGCAACCCTATTCCCAAAAGGCAAAAAAGGTTTTACGGCAGCTTATTCAGGGGAAAAAAGTCCGGTTGAAACAATACGGAACCGGCGGGTACAACCGGATTCTGGCGGAGATTTTTTCCCAGGGCCGCAACATTAATCTGACCATGATCAGCCAGGGGCTTGCCGAAGTCTACCGGGGCAGATTACCTAAAAACCTTGATCCCGCCCCTTACACGAAAGCCCAGGCTGATGCCAGACGCAGGCGGGCAGGCATGTGGTCACAAGGCAAGGCTTATAAGAGTCCCAAAACATGGCGGAAAGAAAATCCCAGGTAGTGTTTGAACGGAAATTGTTCCTACTGCTTTTTATTGCCGGACAATGAACTTTATGCCTGGATCAATGATTCCGACGTCTCATCCCTATGCACCCTGATCAGTCCGGGCATCACCGTATTACGACCGTTGAACTTTGCTTTATAAAGCATTGAATCAGCATCTTCAACCAATTTTACGATATCGGCATTGGTCCCCAACTGAGCCACGCCAAAGCTGCCAGTCACCCGTATGGTACGATTATTAAAGGGGATGCGCAATGCACAAATTTTTTGTCTAAGTCTGTCTGCAAGTTCAATGGCATGGGTTTGATCGGTTTCCGGCAGGATGGCGATAAATTCTTCACCACCGTACCTGGCAAAAATATCCTCTGTGCGTATATTCCGGCGAACCAACCGGCTGACTTCCTTTAACACCTCATCGCCGCCTAAGTGGCCGTAAGTGTCGTTTACAGATTTAAAATGATCCAGGTCAAACATAAAAACAGACAACGGTTTTTTGTGCCGGCCGGCACTTGCGGCATGCCCTTTAAGCTGGGCCTCAAAAGCCCCGCGGTTATAGCAACCGGTTAAAGGATCAATGGCGGCGGCATCCTTGAGGTGCTGGATCTTAATCTGCCTTGAAAGGGCTGAGCTACAACCCTGGAGGACAATGCGGACCACATCATCATGAAACGCAGTGATGGGCCTGCTGGGCATCATATAAAGCCGTGAATAACAATTTTCTTCTTTATGGTCGTAATGCACCAGGGAATCCAGACTGAATTTTTCCAGGCACTCCTCCTGGTCTTTATGAATATTAAGATAGGTCAGGTCCTTGCTGTCCTTAATCTGAAAATCTTTTATGATAATATCTTCTATGGATGTTTTATACATTCTGGGATCCAGCCAGACATCCATCCCGGCATTCTTTTTGTTCACAAAGGCAAAAAGCCTGTACCCAAGAATACCCTTCAGGCAGTCCGCCACTTCATTTATAATTTCTGAAGGGGATGTTTTTCCATTCAAAACAACAATATGGCGGGCCAACTTGTTCTGTGCATGGGTCTTATTCAGGGAATATCCGAATACCAGGCCGAAAACAACAGATAACCGATGGCTGAATCTATCAAGGGTTCTATTCATGGCTCTTCCTTTCTTATAAAGATTAAAGCTATAAAAAGCAACAAGTATGCCACCCCTATTCAATACAAAGTTATTAACTTATATTTCAATATGTTATACAAAAATACACTTCTCCCGAATCCAATCGACAGGAAAAATTTGCAGGGTTCTACGTCACTCTCCTGGCACCCCCCGCCAAAGGCCTGACATCGGACGCGGGCCTTGATCCTAAAAGAAGATTTCCTTGTCATCAGTTGCTTTTTCAAGTTATTTATTAGCTTACAATTTCAATAACGGCCATGGCCGACCTGGTCTTTCACCGAGGTCAGGCCACAACAAATAATGAAATTAATTCAGCAACTTACTGGAAATTTAAGATAGACCCTTAACTACATACAAATAAATGAATTAACAGGCCCGGATTAATGCCGTCTTTTGAAAAAAATAACATCATTCTAAATTTCCCCAGATACAGAAAATTATCACGTAAAATCAACGGACTCTTGCAGATATGGGTTGCTCTGTTTATTTTTTTCGCTCTGTTGATCCTTTTATTGCCGGCCCCGACAGGCAAACCCTTTTGCCTGATTTTTTTCATGATCAACGGATCATTTATTATCCTGCTGCGTTCATGGATTAAAAGCATTGAATCATTTATGAAAGAAACCGAATTGATATTGTCTAATTCAAAGGATTTGATGTGGGCCATGGATTCCCGGCTGAACGTTACAGTCATTTGCGGAGATCCCGAACATATATCCGGTAATAAAGCCATGGCACTTATAGATAAACCGTTGGCGTCCATTTTACCCGAAGATGCAAGGGGTCAATTTAATATCTGTATTCGTGAAAACCGGCCCTTTTCCATGGAGTGCCTTATTTCAAACGGTGAAAATTCGACACTGCCTGTACAAATCCTGGCCGAGCCGATCCATGGATCCGTGCAGGATACGTTTCACGGCATCATACGGGATATCTCAGATCAAAAAAAACTGCAGAGCCTTGAAAAAGAACTTAACCGTTCAAAAAAATTAAAGAACCTAGGACGCCTTGCCGGCAGTGTTGCCCATGATTTGAACAACATCCTGACAGGCATTGCCACCTATCCTGAAATTCTTCTTCTCGATGAAAATCTGGAACCTAAAATCCGAAAAAGTCTTACCATTATCAAAGAATCCGGCCGGAACGCCTCTGCCGTGGTCAGTGACCTATTAACCATTTCCAGGAGTATCAGGGAAAATTGCCAGGTCCTGAATATCAATACGATTATTGAACGGTTCATGGCCGGGCCCGAATTTAAAAAAATAAAAGCCGCATACGGGAAAATTGAAATTGAGATGCACCTAGAGCCGGAACTTTTAACCATATCCGGCTCCTATATGCATATTGAAAAAAGCATTATGCATCTTCTGATCAATGCATTTGAAGAGACTGCGGCAACGGTAGACTGCGGCAACGGCACAATTATGCTTTCAACAGCCAACTATTATTATGTGGACAGAAAAAAAAACGAAAACACGGAAAAAGATCTGTCCCCTGGCGAATATGTGATGCTTGAAGTGCTGGACGCTGGCAAAGGCATCCCTGAAGAGAACCTGAATAGAATATTTGATCCCTTTTTCACCAAAAATGAGATGGCCAGATCCGGCACCGGTCTTGGTCTAACCGTAGTAAAAAATACGGTTCTCAACCACCGGGGAAAAATTTTTGTTACCTCTGATGAAAACGGTACAAAATTTACACTGTTGTTTCCGGTCCTTCGCTCGGAGCTGCCCATGGCAAATCAAGCCACCGCCCTCGATGAGATCAAAGGAAACGGGGAAACCCTTCTGGTTGTGGATAACCTGGCAAGCCAGCGCAAAATTGCAGAAACCATCCTTAAAAATTTAGGATACAAAGTTTTTAGCGTTGCCGACGGGATTCATGCCCTTGATTTCATCCTGCAGACCCCAGTGGACCTACTGATTTTAGACATGGTCATGGCCTCGTCCATTTCCGGGCTTGAGACATACAAACGGCTTAAAAAACTCCGACCTGACCAAAAAGCCATTCTTGCAAGTGGACATTCGGAATCAGAAGATGTATTAAAAGCCCAGTCTATAGGTGCAGGTACCTTTGTTAAAAAACCCTATACCATATTGGATATGGGCATTGCCGTAAAAGAGGAACTTGACGGATAATGGATATTTTAAAAACAAAAGCGGATATGCAGGCCTGGTCTGCTGCGAAAAAAAAACAGGGAAAGACAATCAGTTTTGTACCCACCATGGGATACCTTCATAAAGGGCATGTTTCCCTGCTTGAAATAGGCAAACCCTTGAGTGATGAACTGGTTCTAAGCATTTTTGTTAATCCCACCCAGTTTGGCCCCAATGAAGACCTGAACGCGTATCCCAGCAACATCCAAAATGACCTTGACCTGGCTCAACAGGCCGGTGTGACAGGGGTTTTCCTTCCGGATAAAAACGAAATGTACGGGCCTGACTACCAGACCCATGTCTCTTTGGATCATCTTCCCCAATACCTGTGCGGTCGCTCACGCCCTGTCCATTTCGGTGGGGTGGCCACGGTGGTGACCAAGTTATTCAACATTGTCATGCCTGATGTGGCGGTTTTCGGAAAAAAAGATTTCCAGCAACTTGCCATCATCCGACAGATGGTGAAGGACCTGGATTTCAATATCCGAATCATCGGCGGGGAGATCATCAGGGAGGAAGACGGGTTGGCCATGAGTTCCAGAAACGCCTATCTTACGTCGGAACAGCGTGCGTCTGCCGTCTGTCTTTCCCAGGCCATCCGCCTTTTAAAACAAAAGGTTGCCCAAGGCGTCCGGTCTGTTCCGGATCTTGTCAGGGAAGCGCAAGCCTTTATTCTCTCATTTGACCACACCCGGGTTGATTACATTGAATTGTGCCATCCCCAAACCCTTGAACCTGTGGAAACCGTCCAGGCAGAAACGCTTGTTGCCATGGCCGTGCAGGTGGGAAAATCAAGGCTGATTGACAATGCCCTTATCGAGCCGGCCTGACCTTTTTATCACCGCCGGGTTCACCACGACAATGACCCGACACTTCTTTAAAAAGGTGTGACGTTCGGTTGCTCTGTCCAGAGTTTTGGCGTCGGCGATGCTCATCACAATGGCACCGGTTTTGTCCCCGGTTTTTCTTAACGCCTTGACCACCAGGGGATTTGAACCGGCCCTGTCAGACGAAAGGGCCTGGTCCATGTCGTATACATAGGCGCAGACACCGTTCTGGACGGCAAATTCCCTACTTATAAAAACAGAGGAATAGATCTCCCTTCCCTGTTCACTGACAATAGTGGGATAAAGTACGGGTTCAACGTTTACCCTTCTTGCATCCACAATCAACCCGGTATATGCCCGGGCGCCGATAGCCGCTGAAGGTGCGTTTTCAATCGGTTCCGCCGAATCCTGCTTCAGT